>NZ_JBFAIU010000052.1:0-32159 GCF_040654855.1 Asanoa sp. NPDC050611 | reverse complement strand
GTGGCGCTCGGCCAGTCGCTGGGCGCGTTCGACGACCCGTCCACCGACCTGACGGGCAGCCGACCGTCAGCAGCACTGCCAGCGCCGCGGCGCCCCCGGCCAGCAGCCGGTTCTGGCCGATCTGGTCGGCCCGGGTGTTCAGCAGCCGTTCGACCTCGTTGAGGATCGTGCTGGACAGCTCGCCGGCCGCTGCCTGCAACTGGCCGCGATAGATGGAGATCATCGACTTGTCGCCGCTGGTGGCCGGGCGCGGTTGCGCGAATCCCGCAGCGATGATGTCGGCGGTGCGTTGGTAGCTGTCGAGGCGGCTGAGCAGGTTGCTGCCCAGGGTGCGGCTCTCGGTGCTGTCCACGGCGGACCGTAGGTCCTCGACCAGCCGGGTCGAGGCGTCGAACAGCGTGACCCGTTCGGCGACGAGCAGCGCACCGAGTTGGGTCTGCTGCTCCGGCGTGAGCCGCAGGGGGGTCCGGCCAGGGGCCGGCGCCGTGCGCGCGGCTTCGGCGATCAGGGCCACGTCGGCCAGCCGGCCGACCGCGAGAACCGCGACCGGCAACTCGCCGGCGGCACTGTTCTGCAGGTGGAACGCGTCGCCGTCGGGGTCGTGCACGAGGCCGGACTCGTCGCGGACCTTCGCGTAGAGGGCGAGGACCAGGTCGCCGACCTCGCGGTAGGCGGCCATCGTCTCGAGCGGGTTGCCGCTCGGTGCCGCACCGCGCAACGTCTCCAGGCGGCTGCGGATCCCGGTCCAGCGTTCCGTCGTGCGCAGGGTGGCGCCGAGCCGCGCGTCGGTGGCGTCCGCCTGCTGCACGGCGACGACGAGCGCGTCGCGTTGCGCCGGTTGGCCGGTCACGGCCGCGGACTGGGCGTCGGCCACGGCGAACACGACCTGCTGGAGGGTGCGCAGGTAGGCGACTCCGTCGAGCTCGCGCTGGGTCGCCGCCGCCCGGTCGCCCTCCGTGCGCCACGTCTGCGTGAACAGCACCCCGGTGGGCACCAGCAGCGCGACGACCAGAACGGACAGCAGCGCGGACAGCGCTCCCGAGCGGGCACGGGAACGCGGTGCGGAACGTGTCATCGGCAACCCCTCCACGAAGTGGTGGCACGGGCTGAAATATCCGCCCCGGCCGTCCCGTCCACCGGACGGAAAAACTAGTGGAGGGGCTCCCAGGCCGGGCCAAACCGAACAGCCATTTCTCCTTCATCCGTCGGTTTCTATGGCCCTGCGTGATGGATCACGTCAGGATTGATTACCGTGCGTAACTTGCTATCGGTTCATTGACCGCTCGGCGTGATACGTCGGATTTCGCGAGATAAGCACGTGAGGGCGGCACTTAAGACTCAGAAAATATTCAGGGTCGGCACCGTACCTTTGGCGCATGTCGCCACCGTTGTCCCGCACGCGTCGCCGGCTGCTCGCCGTCGGCGCCGTCCTGCTCGTCCTCGCCGGAGCCGTGACCTGGGCGGTCTGGCCGGACGACCCCGACTACCGCACGCAGGACGCGCGGATCGCGGTGCGCTCCGGACCGAACGGCGACGAACCGGTCGACCTGGACACCCGGCTGTTCCTGCCGGACGGTGCCTCAGCCACCGACAAGGTTCCGGCTGTGCTGCTCGCGCACGGCTTCGGCGGCACAAAGGAGAGCACCTACGCCGACGCCGAGGACCTGGCCGGCATCGGGTATGCCGTCTTGACCTGGACGGCTCGCGGCTTCGGGCGCAGCGGTGGGCAGATCCACCTCGACAACCCGGACTACGAGGTACGCGACGCGCAACGGCTGGTCGACTGGCTCGCCGCCCGGCCGGAGATCCGCACCGACGGCCCGGGCGACCCCCGGGTCGGCGTGGTCGGCAGCTCCTACGGCGGCGGGCTGGCGCTGCTCCTCGCCGGCCAGGACCCGCGGATCGACGCCGCGGTGCCGATGGCGACCTGGCACGACCTGCCCAGCGCGTTCCTGCCCGAGTCGACCGGGCAGGGTCCGGTCGACGGCGTCTTCAAGAAGACCTGGGCCGGGCTGTTCTTCGGCAACGGCGCCGGCGCGGGGCTCGGCGCCCTCGGCGACAGCGCCGGCGACCCGGCCGCGGTGGCGGGCGCGCTGGCCGGTGCCGACCCGGCGTGCGGGCGCTTCGCGGCCGACGTGTGTGCCGCGTACCAGCGGATCGCCACCACCGGCCGGGCCGACCAGGCCGCCGTCGACCTGCTCCGGCGGTCGAGCCCGGCCACGGTGCTCGACCGGATCAAGGCGCCCACGCTGCTCGTGCAGGGCACCGCGGACACGCTCTTCCCGCTCTCCGAGGCGGACGCCAACGCCCGCGGCATCGCCGCCACCGGCACGCCGGTGCGGGTCGCCTGGTTCACCGGCGGCCACGACGGCGGCGACGGCCCGCAGTCCGATCGGGACCGGATCAGGTTCCTGATGGCGCAGTGGCTCGACCACTACGTCAAGGGGACCGGAGACACCCCGTCGACGAGCTTCACCTGGTCGCGGATCACCGGCTTCAACGCGCTCGACCGGGGCGTGGTGACCAGCGGCTACTCGGACCCGGCGTACCCAGGGCTGGGCGGCACCGGCACCGGCACCGTGACCGTCACCGGCCCGGCGCAGCCGGTCGCCAACCCGCCGGCGGGCAACCCGGCGGCGATCTCGTCGCTCCCGGGCGCCGGCGGCGGGCTCTCCTCGTTCGTCAACGGGGTGGTCACCGACCTGCCGGGCCAGCACGCCAGGTTCACCTCGGCCCCGCTCGACCGGCCGCTCGACATCGTCGGGTCGCCCACCGTGCAGGTCCGCGCCGCGTCGCCGACCGGCGAGGCCGTGCTCTTCGTCAAGCTCTACGACGTCGACCCGGCCGGCGTGGCGACCCTGTCCAGCGGGCTGGTCGCGCCGGTGCGGCTCACCGGGCTGCCGGCCGAGATCGGCGCCGCCCAGCCCGTGTCGGTGACCCTGCCGGCGATCGTCCACCGCGTCGAGGCCGGCCACACGCTGCGGATCGCGGTCGCGACGTCCGACCAGGCGTTCGCGACACCCGCGCAGCCGACCGTCTACACGGTGGCCGTGCCCGGCGACGCGACCGCGGTGACCCTTCCGACCGTGCCCGGCGAGCCGATCGCCAGCCCGCAGGTGATCTGGCGGTACGTGCTGGTCGGCCTGCTGGCCGCGATCGCGGTCGGGCTCGTCGTGGTCGTCCTGGTCGTCCGCCGCCGCCGCAACCGGCACGACACCTCGGTGCATCCGGAGTACGCGGACGTCCCGCTGCGGGTCGACGGGCTGCGCAAGGTGTACGGCGACTTCGTCGCGGTCGACCGGGTCGACTTCGAGGTGCGCCGCGGCCAGGTCGTGGGCCTGCTCGGGCCGAACGGTGCCGGCAAGACCACCACGCTGCGGGTGCTGATGGGGCTGACCAAGCCGACCGAGGGCCAGGTGCACGTGTTCGGCCATCCGCTGGTGCCGGGCTCCCCGGTGCTGTCCCGGATCGGCGCGCTGGTCGAGGGCCCCGGCTTCCTGCCGCACCTGAGCGGCCTGGCCAACCTGCGGGCCTACTGGGCGGCCACCGGGCGGCCGGAGGCCGACGCGCAGCTCGACCGGGCGCTGGAGATCGCCGGCCTCGGCGAGTCGGTGCACCGCCGGGTCAAGACCTACAGCCACGGCATGCGGCAGCGGCTGGCCATCGCGCAGGCCATGCTCGGCCTGCCGGAGCTGCTGGTGCTGGACGAGCCGACGGATGGGCTCGACCCGCCGCAGATCGCGGAAATGCGCCGCGTGCTCAAGCGGTACGCCACCGACGGCCGGGCGGTGCTGGTGTCCAGCCACCTGCTGGCCGAGGTGGAGCAGACCTGCACACACGTGGTCGTGGTCAACAAGGGCGCGATCGTCGCGTCCGGCCAGGTCGACGAGATCGTCGGCGAGTCGCCGTCCGTGCAGATCGAGGTCTCCGACGCGGGCGCGGCGGCCGGCGTGCTCGGCCAGCTCGCGGGGGTCCACTCGGTCGCGGTGGACGGCGACCGGCAGCTCGTCGTCGACACGAACGGCACGGCGCGCAGCGAGGTGGTGGCCGAGCTGGTGCGGGCCGGCATCGGGGTGGAGCGGGTGGTGCCGCGGCGCCGCCTGGAGGACGCGTTTCTCGCCCTGGTGGGGGAGAGCTCTAGCGGAAGCGGTGACCGGTGATGACGACCGACGTTCAGGCCGGCGCGGCGCCTGGTTACCGCGCCGCACGTACGCTGCCCATCCGGGCCGAGTGGCGGCGGCAGTGGTCGCGTGCGCGTACCCGATGGGCCCTGGGCCTGATGGTCCTGCTGCCGTTGATCATCTTGGTCGCGTTCCAGTTCGACAACGGAGGCGACGACAACGGCGGCGGCGAGTTCGGCAGCCTGATCGACCTGGCCACCTCGGGCGGGCTCAACTTCACACTGTTCTGCCTCTACGTCTCGGCCACGTTCCTGCTCGTCGTGGCCGTGGCGCTGTTCTGCGGCGACACCGTGGCCAGCGAGGCGCAGTGGGGCAGCCTGCGCTACCTGCTGGCGGTGCCGGTGCCGCGGGCCCGGCTGGTGGCGGTCAAGCTGGTCGTCGCGCTCGGCTACTCGGGGCTGGCGCTGCTCACGCTGGCCGGCACGGCACTGGCCGTCGGCACGGCCCGCTACGGCTGGGAGCCGCTGCGCAGCACGGTCGCCAACGAGATCGCACCCGGCGCCGGCCTGGTCCGGCTGCTCGGCATCCTGGGCTACCTGGCGGTGGTGCTGCTCGTGGTGGCCGGGCTGGCGTTCCTGCTGTCGGTGTCGACCGACGCGCCGCTGGGCGCGGTCGGCGGCGCGGTGCTGCTGTGGATCCTGTCGAGCATCCTCGACCAGATCACCGCGCTGGGCGCCGTGCGCGACCTGTTGCCGACCCACTACAGCACGGCCTGGCTCGGACTGCTCTCCACGCCGGCCCAGTTCGACGACCTCGTCAAGGGCGCGATATCGGCGGTGGTCTACGCGACCCTGTTCTGGTCGCTGGCCTTCTGGCGGTTCGCCCGCAAGGACGTCACCAGTTGATCTCCTGAGGCGTGGTTCACACGTTGGGAAGGGACAGGCCTCCACCCCGGTGGAGGCCTTACTCTTGAGAGCACAACTGCATACCTCATCCAGAGGGGCTGAGGGATACGGCCCGACGACGCCCCGGCAACCACCACCGGCGACTCATCGCAGAGTCGCGCGGCGCGCAGGTGCCAATTCCGTCCCCGTCGCACGGTGCGGCGCGGGGAAGATGAGAGGACCCCAGCCTCATGACGTCGATCATCGACGAAACCGCCAGCTCCCCTGTCGCCGACTCGCCCGCGCGCGCCCTCGTCTGTCGCGGCTGCGGCGCGGAGTTCCCGCTCGCCGCGCAGCACGCCTGCTACCAGTGCTTCGGCCCGCTCGAGGTCGCCTACGACCCGGCCGCGCTGGCCCGGGTGACCCGTGCCCAGATCACCGCCGGCCCGCAGAACATCTGGCGGTACGCGCCGCTGCTGCCCGTCGGGCAGGACCCGGCCACCCGGGTGACCCTCGACCCGGGCCTGACCCCGCTGGTCTCCGCGGGTGCGCTGGCCGCCGAGCTGGGCATCACCGCGCCGCTCTGGGTCAAGGACGACAGTGCGAACCCGACCCACTCGTTCAAGGACCGCGTGGTCTCGGTCGCCCTGACCGCCGCCCGCGGGCTCGGCTTCAGCCGGTTCGCCTGCGCGTCGACCGGCAACCTGGCCAACTCGGTGGCCGCGCACGCGGCCCGGGCCGGCGCACCGTCGATCGTCTTCATCCCGGGCGACCTCGAGCAGGGCAAGATCATCACGACCGCGGTGTACGGCGGTGACCTGGTCGCCATCGAAGGCTCGTACGACGACGTGAACCGGCTCTGCAGCGAGCTGGTGGAGACCGACGAGTTCGAGGACACCGCGTTCGTCAACGTCAACGTGCGGCCGTTCTACGCGGAGGGCTCCAAGACGCTCGGTTACGAGGTCGCCGAGCAGCTCGGCTGGCGGATCCCGGCGCAGGTGGTCATCCCGATGGCCAGCGGCGAGCTGCTCACCAAGATTGACAAGGCGTTCAGCGAGCTCGTGGAGATCGGGCTCGTCGACGCGCCGGCCGGCGGCTGGCGGGTGTTCGGCGCGCAGTCGGCGGGCTGCAACCCGATCGCGACCGCGCTGCACAAGGGCACCGACGAGATCATCCCGGTGCGCCCGACCGGCATCGCGAAGTCGCTCAACATCGGCGACCCGGCGGCGGGGCTCTACGCGCTCGAGGCGGTGCGCCGGACGGGCGGCTGGATGGACTACGCGGACGACGACGAGATCCGCGACGCGATCCGGCTGCTGGCCCGCACGACCGGGGTGTTCGCGGAGACCGCCGGCGGGGTGACCACCGCGGTGCTGCGCAAGCTCGTCGCGTCGGGGCGGCTGGACCCGGCTCTGGAGACGGTCGTGTTCAACACCGGCGAGGGACTCAAGACGATCGATGCCGTCGCGGGTCAGGTCGGGCCGACGTACCGCGTCAAGCCGTCGCTTCGGGCAGCTCGGGAAGCCGGTCTGCTGGGCTGACGAAGGCCTGTTATCCAGGGTGGACTCATACGTTCGGGTGATGCGACGTGTGCGCCCCGTAGTGGTGATTTTGCCGTCCGTCGAGAAAACATGGCCACGGGGACTTGACGACCATGATGGGTACCCCGCAGGATGCTCCGTGCGGGAGGGCGAGCCGCCGTAGACTTTTGAAGTTCTAGCGACCCAGCGCCGGAGGCGTTGTGCGACCGCCCTCCCGACCAACTTCGATCGAAGGCCCCGTCCACGGACGGGGCCTTCGTCGTGTGTCGCACTTACGTGCTTGAATGCTTGTCGGGAGCTCGGGCCGTCACGAAACCTCTCACCGTGACGGGAGTCAACCATGCACCGCAAAGCTCTCCTCGGCGCGCTGCTGGCCGCGTTGCTGGGCATCGTGGTCGCCGCGCCGGCTAGCTCGCGGGCGCTCGCGCCCGTGCGTGTCATGCCGCTCGGCGACTCGATCACCGGCTCGCCCGGCTGCTGGCGATCCGTGCTCTGGAACAGGCTGCAGAGCTCCGGCTACACCGACGTCGACTTCGTCGGCACGCTCGGCCCGCAGGGGTGTGGGCAGCCGTACGACGGTGACAACGAAGGCCACGGCGGCTTCCTGGTCACCAACGTCGCCAACCAGAACCAGCTCCCCGGCTGGCTCGCCGCCACGCGCCCCGACGTGGTGCTCATGCACTTCGGCACCAACGACGTGTGGAGCAACGTGCCGCCGGCGACCATCCTCGCCGCGTACAGCAAGCTGGTCGACCAGATGCGGGCCAGCAACCCGGCGATGCGGGTGCTGGTCGCGAAGATCATTCCGATGGCGCCGAGCAGTTGCGGCGAGTGTGGAGCGCGGGTGGTCGCGCTCAACGACGCCATCCCGGCGTGGGCGGCGGGCAAGACGACCGCAGCGAGCCCCGTTGCCGTCGTGGACCAGTGGACCGGGTTCAGCACCGGTTCGGACACGTACGACGGTGTGCATCCCAACGCGTCCGGCGACCAGAAGATGTCGGACCGCTGGTATCCGGCGCTGGCGGCCGTGCTGTCGGGGTCGCCGCCCTCGCCGACCGCCTCGCCGACCGCGTCGCCGACGGCATCGCCCACTGTTTCGCCGACGCCGCCGGCCGATGGTGGTGGCTGCGTGGCGGCCTATCGGGTCGTCGGTCAGTGGGCCGGTGGTTTCCAGGGTGAGGTGACCGTGCGGAACGCCGGTTCTGCTCCGATCACCGGGTGGACCACGCGGTGGACGTTCGCCGGCCAGCAGCTCACCCAGTCCTGGAACGCGGCCACGACCCAGTCCGGGCCCGCCGTCACCGCGCGCAACGTCGCCTGGAACGGGTCACTCGCTCCGGGCGCGACCGCCACGTTCGGTTTCCTCGCGAGCTGGACGGGCGCCAACCCCGTGCCGGCGACCGTGGCCTGCACCGCCTCGTAATTGGCTCGCGTGTCCGCCGGGGGTTGGGCACCCTGGCGGGCATGGGCATCGTGGTCACCGCGCTCGATCCGGCCGACGAGGTCGGCGTCCGGCACGCCTTCGACATCAGGTCGCGGGTCGATGCCGCCGACCTGCCGGATTTCCCGCCGCTGGTCGAGTGGCAGTTCCGCGCGTCGATGCGGGAGCCGTGGCCCGGAGAGCGGCACGCCTGGGCGCTGGCCTGGCTCGACGACGTGCCGGTGGGCTTCCTGGAGATGAGCCTGCCGTTCCTCGAGAACACCGGGACCGCCGACGTCCGGCTCGAGGTCTCGCCGGATCACCGGCGGCGCGGGGTCGGGCGGGCCTTGCTGGCCCATGCCGAGCAGGTGGGCCGGGCCGACGGGCGCAAGACGCTGATCGCCACGACGGTGCACGCGCTTCCGGGTGGGCCGGCGCGGTCGACGGAGGGCGAGGCGTTCGCGCGCTCCTGCGGTGCCACGCTCGCGCTGACCGACGTACGCCGGCGGCTGTCTGTCTCTGATCTTTCCCAGGCGGCGCTGGACGGTCTGGTCTCGGCGGCGTGGGCCAAGGCGGCGGGCTACAGCCTCGTGCGCTGGCGTGGCTCCGTGCCCGACGAGTTCCTCGCCGACGTGGCCTATCTCGACGGGCGGTTGCTCTCCGACGCGCCGCTCGGCGACCTGGCCTACGAGGCGCAGAAGATCGACGGCGACCGGTTCCGTGCGCAGGAGGCGACGCGGGCGGCCCGGGGCCGGGTCATCTACTCGACCGGGGCGCGGCACGACGCCACCGGGCGACTGGTCGCCGTGACCACGATCGACGTCAACGAGGCGGTCGACTGGCACGCGTTCCAACAGATCACCCTCGTCGACCCCGACCATCGCGGTCACCGGCTCGGCGTGCTGGTCAAGGTGGACAATTTGCGCACGGTGCTGGGCGCGGCGCCTGCTCTGCGCGCGATCGACACCTGGAACGCGGCGGTCAACACGCACATGATCGCGATCAACGAGGAGATGGGGTTCAGGCCGGTCGACGGCTGGCATAACTGGCAAATCACCCTGTGACGTTTCTGCCTGTGGACAACGCCGCCGCGTCCTCGTGCAGAGGGCATGATGGCTCTCATGACGGAGACCCCGCACCCCTGGTTCGCCAACCACGCCGAGACGCTCGAGCGCGCCACCACCGCGATCAAGGAGCGTGGCTACTGGTCGGCCTATCCCGAGTCGCCCAGCCCTCGCGTCTACGGTGAGACGGCCGCGGCCGACGGCGAGGCCGCGTTCCGCGGCTACCTCGACGCCAAGTTCCCGCTCGACCAGCCCGGCACCACCGACTGGGTGGCCACCGAGCGCAGCCCCTTCGGCGTGCCGCTCGCGGTGTCCTATCCGCACGTCTCGCCGTCCGCGTTGATCGCGGCCGCGACCGCGGCGCTGCCCGCGTGGCGCGACGCCGGTCCGCAGACCCGCGTGGGCGTCTGCCTGGAGATCCTGTCGCGGCTGCACGCGCACATCTTCGAGCTGGCCAACGCGGTGCAGTTCACCAGCGGCCAGGCGTTCGTGATGGCGTTCCAGGCCGGCGGTGCCCACGCGCTCGACCGCGCGCTGGAGGCCCTGGCCTACTCCTACGTCGAGATGACCCGCCACCCGGCCGCCGCCGGTTGGGAGAAGCCGGCCGGCAAGGGCGACCCGCTGCGGATGACCAAGACGTTCCACGTCGTCCCGCGCGGGGTCGCGCTGGTCATCGGCTGCAACACGTTCCCGACCTGGAACTCCTACCCGGGCCTGTTCGCCAGCCTGGCCACCGGCAACCCGGTCATCGTCAAGCCCCACCCGGGCGCGGTCCTGCCGCTGGCCATCACGGTCCGCTACGCGCGAGCGGCGCTGGAGGAGGCGGGCTTCGACCCCAACCTGATCCAGCTGGCCGCCGAGGCGCCGGGCGAGGGCCTGGCCAAGACCCTGGCGCTCGACCCGGCCGTCCGCATCATCGACTTCACCGGCTCCACGGAGTTCGGCGACTGGCTGGAGTCCAACGCCCGCCAGGCGTCGGTCTACACCGAAAAGGCCGGCGTCAACACCATCGTGATCGACTCGACCGACGACTTCGCCGGCATGTGCCGCAACATCGGCTTCTCGCTGACTCTCTACAGCGGCCAGATGTGCACGACACCGCAGAACATCCTGGTCCCGTCGGCCGGCATCGCGACCGACCAGGGCCACAAGACGTTCGACGAGGTGGCCACCGCCATCGCCGCGGTGGTCGGCAAACTGACCGGCGACCCGGCCCGCGCGGTCGAGCTGACGGGCGCCATCGTCAACGAGGGCGTCCTGACCCGCCTGTCGGAGGTGACGTCCGTCGGCGAAGCGGTCCTGCCGTCGGCGCCGCTGACCCACCCGGCGTTCGCGGACGCCACAGTCCGCACACCCACGCTCCTGAAACTGACCGCGGCGGACTCGGCAACCTACGGCCGCGAGTGGTTCGGCCCGATCTCCTTCATCATCGCCACGGACTCGACCGCCGCGAGCATCGACATCTTCCGCTCCACGGTCCTGACCAAGGGCGCCCTGACAGCGTCGGTCTACGCGACAGACGAGTCAGTCCTATCGGCAATGGAGTCGGCCTCCCTGGACGCCGGCGTCCACCTCTCCTGCAACCTGACGGGCGGCGTCTTCGTCAACCAGTCGGCGGCCTTCTCGGACTTCCACGCCACAGGCGCCAACCCAGCGGCCAACGCCGCCCTGACGGACGGCGCTTACGTGAGCAACCGCTTCCGAGTGGTCCAGTCCCGCCGCCACACGACCGCCTAACCACCACGCCGCGGCGCGGCGCTCACGTGCGCGCCCGCCGCGGGGGTCCGGGCAGGGTGCTCTGCTCCGTGGGCACGTGGGCTTGATCGCTGCGGCGTGGTGCGGTGGTCGGTTGGGTGTCGGGCGTGGGTGGCCTGGGCGTGGGGCTTTGTTCCGTGGGCACGGCAGGGCTTGATCGCTGCGCCGTGGTGCGGTGGTCGGTTGGGTGTCGGGCGTGGGTGGCCTGGGCGTGGGGGTTTGCTCCGTGGGCACGGCAGGCTTGATCGCTACGCCGTGGTGCGGCGGTCGGTTGGGCGCCGGGCCCATGCGCCCGGTGTGGCGCCTGCTCCGTCGCCACCACGGCCTGACCGCTACACCGTGCGGCGGTCGGTTGGCCCCGGGGCCCGGGCGTGGCGCCCTGCTCCGCCGCCACGCCGCGGCCTGACCCTCGCAAGTCGGCGCGGCCGCCATCAGCCGCTGCGCCGGGCCGCGTGGTCGCGGGCTGTGCCGCCGGGACACGCGTGCGGCTGGTCTGGAGGGTCGGCTCGGGGCCGTTGAACCGGAGCCTGGAGCCGCGACCCCAAGTGCGTTGCTCAGTCGCCGCGCTCGGCCGCCGGTCCCGGCGAGCCGTTCCGCGGCCTCGCGCAGCGGTCCCGGCGTGCCGTTTCGCGGCCTCGCGCAGCGATCCCGGCGTCGCCGCGACGAGGTCGGGTCGGGGGAATGCTTGGTGCGCTGGCACACCGGTGTGGGAGCCGCCATGCGTTACCCGTGGCGATGGCATTCCGGTTGGGCCGTCGGTAGCGGTCCGGACCCGCTACGCGGTCCGGTTCGTGCGGTCATCCAGGAAGCCGATCCGCACATATCCTTCTGCGTGGTGCTGGCCACGCCGTGGGGCGACGTGAACCTGGGCGCCACCCACCTGTCGTCGATGTCCGCACCTGGCCAGGGCCGACGTCAGGCGTTCATGCGAGTCGCTCGTCCGAGAGCCGCGAGCGAGCGACCACGGCCCGCCGCCCGAGCGACGGCGTGACTCGCCCTGACCGTCGCGAAGCGGGAAACCAACCTGCGCCGTGCCCAGCGCTACGCGCGGCGGCGCATCTGAAGCTCGGTCATCGCCGCCGTGGTCGGGTGTGGGAGGCGGACCCCCGTGTCGACAAAACCCACCCGCTCATAAGCGCGGACCGCGCGGTCGTTGCCCACGACCACTTCCAGCATCAGCTCCGGGCGGCCGGCCCCGCGTGACCACTCCGCCACCGCCTCGGTCAGGGCCGCGATCAAGCCCTGCCCCCGCCACGCCGGGGTCACGTAGACCGCGAAGATCACCGTGACGTTCGGTTCCTCGGCGATCACCGTGCCGCCGGCGTGCGCCACTGCGCGACCGTCCGCGACCGCGATGAACTGGGCTACGCGGTCGCCTTCCGAATTCGCGGCGATGCGGGTCGCGTAGTCCGCGTGTGGGCGGGCCGCCGCCTGCGCCAGTGTCTCCAGGAACGCCAGCGGGGAGTCGGCGAGCATCTCCAGGCGGATGGCGCGGGTGCGGGCCGCGTCCGTGGGGCGTACCCGGCGCACCTCGACCGCGGGCGGCAGGTGCGGGGTGCGCGCGGTGGCGGTCCGGGTCATGTTGGCATGCTTACCCGGTTATCGGGCCGGTCCGCAACGCCGCTCACGGGTTGGCGGCCACGTAGACCCACGCCTCGGCGCCCGAAGCGAGCGGGAGCAGCACCCGCTGGTAGTCGGCGGACTCATAGCCGTCGGCCGCCGCGAGTTCCTCGTCGCTCAGCTCGAAGACCATGCCGGGGACTCGGTCCGCGCGGTTGCCCGTCCACGTCGCCACCGGGTGCTCGGCAGCGCCGCTCACCGCGACCACCGCGGCCGACGTGATCCGCAGCGAACCCATCCGGTAGCCCGGCAGGGCGTCCGGCCGGCCGGTCAGCTCCCGGCCGAAGCTGGCGCGCTGTACCGCCGGGTCGCGCAACGTGCCGTACGAGAAGAGCAGGTGCATGCCACCGATCATGCCGGGCCGGGGCTCGGCGAGCGCGGCACAACGGGCGCCAGAAGCTGGGCGCCGACGGCTTCGCATTGCGCCGCACCGTACGCGAATCCCAATGATCCGCGATAGCGCAGCAACACACCGAGAGCCCACCGGTCGGTCACGGCCAGACAGGCGATGTGCCACAGGCCGTCCTCGTCGCGCAGGAGCCAACCGTTCTTGATCGCGACCGTCGAAGGAGCCGGGAGCGCGCGGCGTACGCCGAAATCGCCCACTCCTCGCACCGCGCGCATCTCGGAAAGGAGCCATGGCGTCCACCGCGGACCCGCGGCGCGCCCGTCCGCCAGGCAGACCGCGAGGCGTGCCGTGTCACGCGCCGATACCGCCGTGTTGCTCCAGTTGTCGCGATGGGGCGCGCTGTCGGTCAGGCCGCAGATCTTGATCATGCGGATGATCGACTCTTGTCCACCGGCAAGGTTGTAGGTGGCGACCGCGGCGGCGTTGTCGCTGTCGCGGATCATGATGCGGAGTTGGCCAAGGCGGAAATCCGAAGGCTCCTCGCCTTTCTCCGCGAATATTCGAAGATAATCGGCGGCCAACCAAGCCTTCGCCATCGACATCGTGTCGCTCGGTTCCGTCATGTTCGGCGAGCCCGTGATCCGGCCCGTCTCGCGGTCGAGCAGCGCCCAGGAACGGAAGCCGTCGAACGGCGAAGTGACCTCGCCGAGCCGCATCCCGGGCGGTCGCGCGCGGTCCGCGGCGGGCGACGGCCGCTTCGGCGCGGCCGCCGTGACCTGCTGTTCCGGCACCACGTAGCGGATCGCGAAGGCGGCACCGATGGTGATCAGCAGGACGGCCGCCAGCACGGGGACGGTGTTCCGCCGACGGGACCGGTGCCGGCCGGGCTGTGCGCCGTGTCTGCCTCGAAACACGCTCGGTTAACGAGCGAGACGCCGGTCGCGGCGCTCAGGGTGTCCATTTTGGGGTAGTGCACGGTCGTCACTCCTCGTGTACCTTACGATTTCGGCCGCAATGTTCGAGGGCTCACCTACACCCTTGAATGGGCGGTCTTGGACCGGCAGGAGCGTCAAAGGTTAGGAAGTGCACCGTGGCACAGGGCACCGTCAAGTGGTTCAACAGTGAAAAGGGCTACGGTTTCATCGCGGTCGATGGAGGCCAGGACGTCTTCGTCCACTTCTCCGCGATCCAGATGGACGGCTACAAGGCACTCGACGATGGTCAGCGCGTCGAGTTCGAGATCGCGCAGGGTCAGAAGGGCCCGCAGGCGGAGCAGGTCCGTCTAATCGCTTGAGCGAAGTCCAGCCGGGCACCGCACCCGGGTCCGCGACGACCTAGCGCCGATCCCAACAACGGGATCGGCGCTTCTCTGTCGGTGCCGAGATTGATGCATCATGCATCGAGTTCTGCCATCTATTCGCGACTTTGCGCATTGCGGACAGCGGGGCCTTTCAACAATTGACATGTCATTAATCGCCCATGTACGCGCCGCCGCGCGGCCCCGGCCCAAGCGGCCGATGGCGGGCGGCGGGCACGTGTCCCCGCGAGGCCGACTTCGCTTGCACTCGCCTGGTCCGAGTGCTAAACAAGTCATTGGCACTCGCCAACCGCGAGTGCCAATGGTCGGGACGGTGGGGCCACCGCTGACGCCCTACGGAGACGGGCGCGGCAAGGGGCCGGTCGTCGCGGGCTATCCGGCCCGGCCGGCGGACGTCACTGTCGCCAGGTAGTGACGTCCGAAGGTGCGTAAAGCAGGCGGTTATCCGCGGCCGACCAGGCCGCGGCGACCGTGAGTGTCCAGGAGGACAACGCCGTATGGCCAAGATCATTGCGTTCGACGAGGAGGCGCGCCGCGGCCTCGAGCGGGGTATGAACACCCTCGCCGACGCCGTCAAGGTGACGCTCGGCCCCAAGGGCCGCAACGTCGTGCTCGAGAAGAAGTGGGGCGCGCCCACCATCACCAACGATGGTGTGAGCATCGCCAAGGAGATCGAGCTCGAGGACCCGTACGAGAAGATCGGCGCTGAGCTGGTCAAGGAGGTCGCCAAGAAGACCGACGACGTGGCCGGTGACGGCACGACGACGGCGACCGTCCTCGCGCAGGCGCTGGTCCGTGAGGGCCTGCGCAACGTCGCCGCCGGTGCGAACCCGATGGCCCTGAAGCGGGGCATCGAGGCCGCCGTCGCGCGCGTCGCGGAGGAGCTGGCCAAGCTCGCCAAGGACATCGAGACGAAGGAGCAGATCGCCTCCACCGCCTCGATCTCCGCCGGTGACACCAGCGTCGGCGAGATCATCGCCGAGGCGATGGACAAGGTCGGCAAGGAAGGCGTCATCACCGTCGAGGAGAGCAACACCTTCGGCCTCGAGCTCGAGCTCACCGAGGGCATGCGCTTCGACAAGGGCTACATCGCCCCGTACTTCTGGACCGACCCGGAGCGTATGGAGGCCGTCCTCGACGACCCGTACATCCTGATCGTCAACAGCAAGATCTCGTCGGTCAAGGACCTGCTCCCGATCCTCGAGAAGGTCATGCAGGGCGGCAAGCCGCTGCTGGTCATCGCCGAGGACGTCGAGGGCGAGGCCCTGGCCACCCTGATCGTCAACAAGGTCCGTGGCACCTTCAAGTCCGTCGCCGTCAAGGCCCCGGGCTTCGGTGACCGCCGCAAGGCCATGCTGACCGACATCGCGATCCTGACCGGTGGCCAGGTCGTGTCGGAGGAGCTGGGCCTCAAGCTCGAGGCGGTCGGCCTCGACATGCTGGGTCACGCCCGCAAGATCGTGGTCACCAAGGACGAGACCACCATCGTCGACGGTGGCGGCGACCAGGACCAGATCCAGGGTCGGGTCAACCAGATCCGTGCCGAGATCGAGAAGAGCGACTCCGACTACGACCGCGAGAAGCTGCAGGAGCGCCTGGCCAAGCTGGCCGGCGGTGTTGCGGTCATCAAGGTCGGCGCGGCCACCGAGGTCGAGCTGAAGGAGCGCAAGCACCGCATCGAGGACGCCGTCCGCAACGCGAAGGCCGCCGTTGAGGAGGGCATCGTCCCCGGTGGTGGCGTCGCGCTGGTGCAGGCCGGCAAGACCGCCTTCGACAAGCTGGACCTGGTCGGCGACGAGTCGACCGGTGCGCAGATCGTCAAGATCGCCCTCGACGCCCCGCTGCGTCAGATCGCGGTCAACGCCGGTCTCGAGGGTGGCGTCGTCGTGGAGAAGGTCCGCAACCTGGAGACCAACCACGGCCTCAACGCCGCGACCGGTGACTACGTCGACCTGCTCAAGGCCGGCATCATCGACCCGGCCAAGGTGACCCGTTCGGCGCTGCAGAACGCGTCGTCGATCGCGGCCCTGTTCCTCACCACCGAGGCTGTGGTGGCGGACAAGCCGGAGAAGGAGAAGGCCCCGGCCGCGCCGGGTGGCGGTGACATGGACTTCTGAGTCCAGCCAACGCAACATCTGGGAGGGCGGTCCGCGCGAGCGGGCCGCCCTTTCGGCTTTCTGCGGGGTACGCCCTAGCGGCGCTGGTTGCGGCGCTTGTCCGCGCGGCTGGTGGCGTCGCGTGGTGCCGTGCGGCCCGGGCCCGGCGACGCCGCGCCAGCACCCTCCGGCGCCGGCACCTCACCCCGCCACCGCGCGCCCGGCCCCAGCTCCTCGCCCAGCGACCGCGCGCCCGGCTGGTCGCCCTCCGGCGGGCCGGGTAGCTCCCCGGTCGGCTCGTCCTCGAGGCTCATGCCGGCACGGTAGGGGTTGGCGCGCCGCTTCGCCCCGGAAACGCCACACAATGCACCGAGCGGGCGACAGGAATTTACAGTTGTCGCGAGTAAAGGAAGAAGACCTGCTCGATGTAGGCCCCGGCGTTGGTGGAGTAGAACGGCACCGGCCCGACCCACCCGATCTGGGCGGCCGCCAGCCCCGACGCCTGCTGCTCCCGCAGGCACCGCCGCAACAGCACGCCACCGACGCCGAGCCCGCGCGCCGCCGGCGCGGTGCCCATCGGCCCGAAGTACGACGGCCGCGACGACCCCCAGCAAGCGAACCCGAGCACCTCACCGTCGCGCACCGCGTAGTGGATCCCCCTGGACCCGGCGATCTCCACGCCCCATCCCGGCCCGAAGTGCGACACCGCGAACTCCACCAACCCCGGTACGTCGGCCGGCACCGCCCGCCGCACCGCCACCCCGGCGGAAGCCAGCCGCGCCTCGGCCTCCGCCGTCGGCGCCAGCGCCGGCGACCCGGCACCGAGGTCCGCGGTCATGTTCCAGGCGATGTCCGTCCGCGTGAACCCGGACGCCTCGGCGAGGCAGATGGCCGCCGTGTAGCGCACGTCGATCCCCGGCCACGCGTACACGGGCGCGTTGCCCACCAGCGCCACCGAGGAAGCCCCGAACGACCCCAGGGCGGACGAAACCCGGTCGAGCAGCGCACGCCCGATCCCACGCCGCCGATGGGCGGGATCCACCGCAACAAGATCAACATGCCCGACCGATGCGTCGCCGTACCCGGTCGATCCGAGCACGACACCCACGACCGCTGACCCGGCGACGGCGACCCACCCGGTGGTACGCCGCGCGCCGGCAGACCCCGGCACCGGCCCGGGATGGCGCAGCCGCTCCACGATCTTGTCCGCTTCCGGCGCGTCCGACGGGAGGAGAGCGGCGCGACACAGCGAGATCACCGCGGGTACGTGCTCAGGGGTCAGCTCTGTGAGCTGGTACGCATGATCCACGAGCGTGCACGCTACCGGGCAGACCCGGGTCGCCGGCAGGGTTACCGTGGTCTCGTGCGTGACCCCGCGATATCCCGTTACACCGCCAGCCACCTCTCCGCGGCCCGGCGCGCCGACGACCTGCGCCGGCTGCGCAGCGAGCGGTTCGACGTGCTGGTCGTCGGCGGTGGCGTGACCGGCGCCGGCGCCGCCCTCGACGCGGCCGCCCGCGGCCTCAAGGTCGGCCTCATCGAGGCGCGCGACTACGCCGCCGGCACCTCGAGCCGGTCCAGCAAGCTCATCCACGGCGGCCTGCGCTACCTGGAGCAGCTCGAGTTCCACCTCGTGCACGAGGCACTGACCGAGCGCGGCCTGCTCGCCACCCGGCTCGCGCCGCACCTGGTGCGCCCGGTGCCGATCCTGGTCCCGCTGCAGGCCGGCGGCCTGCCGGGCCGTGCCTTCCGGCGGGGTTACTACGGCATGGGCGTCGCCGCCTACGACGTGTTCGCGGGTGTCTTCGGGCACGGCCGCGGCATGCCGCTGCACCGCCACCTGAGCCGGGAGGGCGCGCGGCGCCTGTTCCCTAGCCTGCGCGGCGACGTGACCACGGGCGCGATCCGCTACTACGACGGGCAGGTCGACGACGCCCGCCTGGTCGTCACGCTCGCCCGCACCGCCGCCAGCCTCGGCGCCGCGATGGTTACCAGCGCCCGCGCGGTCGGCTTCCTCCGGCAGGCCCGCGAGGTCGTCGGCGTGCGGGTCCGCGACATGGAGGCCCGCCCCGGCGACCCCGACGCGGAGTTCGAGGTACGCGCCCGCACGGTGATCGCCGCCACCGGCGTGTGGAGCGACGACATGTCCCGCATGCTCGGCGACGTCGGCGTCCGGCCCGGCTTCCGTGTCCGCGCGTCGAAGGGCGTGCACCTGGTGGTCCCGCGAAGCGCGATCACCGGCGAGGCGGGCCTGATCCTGCGCACGCCGACCTCGGTGCTCTTCGTGATCCCCTGGGGCGGCCACTGGATCATCGGCACCACCGACACCGACTGGGAGCTCGACCGGGCCCACCCGGCCGCCTCGGCCCGCGACATCCAGTACATCCTCGACCAGGTCAACCCCTGGCTGGCCCGGCCGCTCTCGACGGACGACATCGAGGGTGTGTACGCCGGCCTGCGCCCGCTGCTGTCCGGCGAGGCCGAGGCCACCTCGAAGCTGTCCCGCGAGCACGCGGTGATCGAGCCGATGCTCGGCCTGCTGCTGGTCGCCGGCGGCAAGTACACGACGTACCGGGTGATGGCCGCCGACGTGGTCGACCGTGCGGTCCGCCGGCTCGGCGGCGGCCAGCCGTCCAGCACCGCGGAGCTGCCACTGCTCGGGGCCGACGGCTACTCGTCAGCCTGGCGCGACCGGGCCGACCTGGCCCGCCGCCGCGGCGTCCGGGCCGGCGTGGTCGAGCACCTGCTGGAGCGCTACGGCACGCTCACCACGGAGCTGCTGGCCCTGATCGAGGCCGATCCGACGCTGGCGGCCCCGCTGGCCGGCGCGCCCGAATACCTGGCCGCCGAGGTCGCCTACGCCGCCTACGCGGAGGGTGCGCTGCACCTCGACGACGTGCTCACCCGCCGCACCCGGATCTCCTTCGAGACGGCGCACCGCGGCACCGAGTCGGCGCGGCACGCGGCCGAGGTGATGGCCGGCGTCCTCGGGTGGGACGACGCGGTCAAGGCCCGCGAGGTGGAGCACTACCTGGCCCGCGTCGACGCCGAGCGGGAGTCCCAGCGGATGCCCGACGACGCCACCGCCGACGCCGCCCGGATGGGCGCCGCCGACGTCCGCGGCCTGGCCGCCGACCGCGGCCTCGAGGTCCCGATGGGCCCGGCCCCGCTGGCGACCCCCTAGGTCCTGCTTCGTATCTGGGCCCGCCGCGGCCCGGCCCCAGATTCGCAGCAGGACCTAGATCACCTTGCCGGGATTGAGCAGGCCCGCCGGGTCAAGGGCCTGCTTGATCGCCCGGTGTACGGCCATGCCGACCGGCCCGACCTCCTGGGCCAGCCACTCCTTCTTCAGCAGGCCGACGCCGTGCTCGCCGGTGCAGGTGCCGCCCATCCCGAGCCCGAGCCGCATGATCTCGTCGAAGGCGCCCCGGCCGCGGGCCACCGAGTCCGGGTCGTGGCGGTCCACCACGATGTTCGGGTGCAGGTTGCCGTCGCCGGCGTGCCCGACGACGCCGATCGGCAGCGCGTACTCCGTGGCGATCTTCTCGATGCCGTCGAGCATCGCCGCCAGCGCCGTCCGGGGCACCGCGATGTCGTCGATGATCAGCCCGCCGCTGCCCTCGGGGTAGGTGTCGGCGGCGAACTTCTCCATCGCCGGGTGCGCCAGCCGGCGGGCCCGCAGCAGCTCCACCGCCTCGACCTCGTCGGTCGCCGCGAACACCTCCACCGCGCCGGCCCCGGTCATGACCGCTTCGAGAGCGGCCAGGTCGTCGGCGGCCCGGCTGCCGGTGTCGACGGCGGCCAGCAGCAGCGCCTTGGCGTCGGTGCGCAGGCCCATCGGCCGCAGGGCCTCGATCGCTTTCAGGTGTGTCTGGTCGAGCAACTCGAGCAGGCTCGGCGAGTAGCCGCCCGAGGAGATGGCGGCCACCGCGTCACCGGCCGCCGCCGTGGTCGGGAACAGCGCGATCAGCGTCAGCGAGGTGTCGGCGGCCGGCCGCAGCCCGACCACGACCTCGGTGATCACGCCGAGCGTCCCTTCCGAGCCGACGAACAGCTTGGTCAGGTCGTAGCCGGCGACGCCCTTGGCGGTGCGCCGGCCGGTGCGCAGCACCTCGCCGGAGGCCAGCACGACCTCGAGCCCGAGCACGTACTCGGCCGTGACGCCGTACTTCACGCAGCACATGCCGCCCGCGTTGGTGGCCACGTTGCCCCCGATGGTCGACGATTCCCACGAACCCGGGTCCGGCGGATAGCGCAGGCCGGCCGCGGCGACGGCGGCGGCCAGGGACGCGTTGACCACGCCCGGCTGCACGACCGCGAACCGGTTGACCGGGTCGATCTCGACGATCTTGTTCATCGCCACCGTGGAGAGCACCACCGCGCCGTCCACGGCGTTGGCGGCGCCGGCCAGGCCGGTGCGGGCGCCCTGGGGCACCACCGGCGCCCCGGCCCGCGCCGCCGCCCGCACGACCGCGACCACCTCGGCGGTCGTCCGCGGCCGCACCACGACGGCCGGCAGGCCGAACGGCACGAGGTCGGCCTCGTCGCGCTGATGCCCGCGGAGCAGGTCGGGATCGGTCAACACGGCGCCGTCCGGCAG
Source organism: Asanoa sp. NPDC050611 (assembly GCF_040654855.1). Classification (NCBI taxonomy): domain Bacteria; kingdom Bacillati; phylum Actinomycetota; class Actinomycetes; order Micromonosporales; family Micromonosporaceae; genus Asanoa; species Asanoa sp. NPDC050611. The sequence goes on along the minus strand of NZ_JBFAIU010000052.1, from coordinate 11,391 downwards.
GGCCGCGCGCAACTCCGTCACCAGGTCTGGCATACCAGCGACGTTAGCCTCTCCGGGTGGTGTTCCTCGATCCGCCGGCGTGGCCGTACCGTGGGCGACTCTGGTCGCATCTGATCAGCGACGTCTCGTACGCCGAGCTGCACGCCTTCGCCGAGATGCTCGGGTCGCCGCCGCGCGCCTTCGACCGGGACCACTACGACCTGCCCGCGAGCCGGTTCGAGATGGCGGTCTGGCTGGGCGCGGCGGTGGTGCCGAGCCGGGAGATCGCGCGGATCCTGCGGGCCTCGGGCCTGCGCCGCCCCAAGCACCTCAACGGTCCAGGGCGCCCAGCTCGCGGATGAGGTTGGCGCGGGCCGGCTCGGTCCAGCGGTCCGCCAGGTCCGGCAGGCGGTAGAGGGCCGGCAGTTCCAGCAGCCGGCGCAGGATCGCCGCCCGGCCGGCCCGGAACTCGGCCTCCGGGACGAACTCGTACTCCTCGCGCACCGCGGCCGCGTAGGCGTCGTAGGCGGCCGGCGGCTCGGCCAGCACCGCCAGGTCGGCGTCGCACAGCAGCGCACCGTCGGCGTCCCCGGCCGGCACCGCGTGGCCCGCGGTGAGCAGCACGAGGCGGCGTACCGTGTCGATCGCGTCCGTCGGCACACCGAGCGTGACCAGCGAGACCACCGCCAGTTCGGCGGAGGCCCGCTCGTTGCCGTCGCCGGGCGTACGCGGGTCGTAGATCGCGTCGTGGAACCAGGCCGCCAGCCGCACCAGGTCGGGGTGCTCGGCGCGGTCGGCCTCCTCGTCGACGATCGCGAGCACCGTGGCCAGGTGGGCGAGCGTGTGGTAGCGGCGGTGCGGCTCGGCCCAGCGGGCGAGCAGCGCGGAGCCTTCGGCGTCGACAGCGTGCTCGTCGGCGGTCGCGCCGGCACCCTGTGCGGCCGCGCGCCATGCGGTGGCGAGATCCCTCACGACACCATTCTGGCTGGCGGGGACGTGGAAAGTGCTCATGATCGACGGTGCCGTGTCCGCCGTCGCTACGCTGTCCCCATGACGCAGCCCATGATCCCCGCTGTGCCCGAGGATCGTGGGGGCCGCTGGCGGGTGCTGGTGCTGGTCGGCGTCATCGGCTTCATCGCCCTCTGCGCGATCACGATGTCGATCGTGCTGGGCTGGAACATCGGGGTCCAGGCCACCGTCATCGGCCTCGCCGCGGCCATCCTCCCCGTCCCGGTGCTGGTCGCCTGCTTCCTCTGGCTCGACCGCTACGAGCCCGAGCCCGCGAAGCTGCTCGCGGTCGCGTTCACCTGGGGCGCGTTCGTCGCCACCCTGGCCGCGTACGGGGTCAACACGCTCGCGGCGAACGTCTTCGCCGACCACGGCCTGCCGGAGAGCCTCGTAGCGGTGCTGGTCGCGCCGTTCATCGAGGAGACGATGAAGGCGCTCGGCCCGGCGCTGATCCTGGTGCTCTACCGCCGGGAGTTCTCGGGCATCACCGACGGCATCGTCTACTGCGGATTGTCCGCGGTCGGCTTCGCGATGGTGGAGAACATCCTCTACCTCGGCGGCCACGGCTACGCGGCGGGCCGCGAGGAGTACGGCCCCGCGGTCGGCGCGCAGATGCTGATCCTGACCTTCATCGTCCGGATCTTCCTCACCGGCTTCGCCCACCCGCTGTTCACCGCGATGACCGGCATCGGGCTCGGCATCGCGGCCCGTACGGCCGACCGCTGGGTCCGGATCTGCGCCCCGCTGGCCGGCCTGCTGGTCGCGATGATGCTGCACGGCACCTGGAACCTCGTGCCCACGCTGGCCGCGTCGACCGGCGAGGGGCTGATCCTGCTCTACGGCTACATCGCGCTGATGGTGCCGGTCTTCTTCGGCGTGCTGGGTCTGACCATCTGGCTGCGCGGCTGGGAGGGGCGGCTCACCGAGCGGGCGCTGCCCATCTACGTACAGGCCGGGTGGCTCAGCCCGCCCGAGGTGGCCTCGCTCGGCTCGCTGGCCCGCCGGCACTCGGCCCGGCAGTGGGCGCGCCGGGTGGCCGGCCCGCAGGGTCTCAAGGCGATGCGCGGGTTCCAGTTCGCGGCGACCCGGCTCGCGCTGCTCCGCGACGGCCTGCAGCGGGGCCTCGACAGCCGGCCCGTGGACCGGGCCCGGGCCGAGCGCGACGAGCAGCGGCTGCTGGCCGAGATCTCGATGTACCGCCAGGCGTTCGTCGGGCGCGACCCGCAGGTGCCGCCGGCGGTCTGGGACGGCGTGGGCTACCGGGTGATGTTCCCGGACGGGGTGCAGCGGGCGCTGCCGGCGCCTGAGGAGCCGGTGGTGCCGATCCCGGTGGTGCTGGCGCCGCCGGTGCCCTACTACGGCCCGTACTACAGGTAGAGGCCCGTCGAGTCGTTCTCCACCCGCTGCGCGGCCACGGCGTGCACGTCGCGCTCGCGGAGCAGCACGTACTCCCGGCCCTGCAACTCGACCTCGGAGCGGTCCTCGGGGTCGAAGAGCACCCGGTCGCCGGTCACGATCGAGCGGACGTGCGGGCCTACGCCCACCGCCGTGGCCCAGGCGAGCCGGCGGCCCATCGACGCTGTTGCGGGGATCACGATGCCGGCGGTGGAGCGGCGCTCGCCCTCGGCACCGTCGAGCCGGACGAGCACGCGGTCGTGGAGCATCCGGATGGGCAGCTTCTCGGTTTCAGCGTCGGCCATCACGCGGGGAACGGTACCGCGCGCTGGTCCGGGACCCACAAAGCCCACCACCTGCTGGGCAAATCCCGGTCGGATGGGCGCGAGGCACGGCGACGTTGCCGCTACGGTGGGAGAGCGATTCACGAGTCAGGGGGAGTCTTGGGTCGGTTCCAGCAGGTTCGGGCGAGCCTGCAGCGCGCTTACCAGGCGGGCCGCGACTCCGTGCGGACCGCCCGGGCGGCCCGTGAGCTCGAGGCCCGCAGCGCCGAGGCGTTCGGCCCGGTCGTCACCGAGGCCGAACCGCCGCCGCCCCCGCCGCCCCCGCCCGCGCCGGTGCACCCGTCGACGACGAGCCGGGACGACGCCGACGTGCCGTACAGCCTGCGGATCTCCGCCGCCTGGTCCTGGCGCCTGGTGGTCCTGGCGATCGCCGTCTACGGCGTGGTCCAGGTCATCGGCATCCTGCGCTTCGTGGTCATCCCGCTGGCGATCGCCCTGCTGCTGACCGCGCTGCTCGCGCCGGCCGTCGGCTGGCTGCTGCGGGCCCGCCTGCACCGCACGCTGGCCGTGGTGGTCGTGATGATCTGCGGCCTGGCCGCGGTCGCCGGCACCCTGACCCTGGTGGTCAACGAGTTCGTCAGCGGCGCGCCGCAGCTCGGCGCCGACGCGGCCAAGGGCATCCGGCAGATCCAGAACTGGCTGCAGACCGGCCCGCTGCACCTCAGCGACGCGCAGATCGACACCTACGTCAACGAGGCGCAGAGCTGGATCACCGACAACTCGACCCGCTTCACCAGCGTCGGCCTGGCCACGGCGGCCACGGTCGCCGAGATCGTCACCGGCGCCCTGCTGGTCCTCTTCTCGACGTTCTTCTTCCTCCGCGACGGCCGCAAGATCTGGCGCTTCATCGTGCGCCTGTTCCCGGTCGGCGCGCGCTGGCGGATGGACGACGCGGGCCAGGCGTCGTGGGGCGCGCTGGGCAGCTACGTCCGGGCCACGGTCCTGGTGGCCTTCATCGACGCGGTCGGCATCGGCATCGCGCTGGTGATCTGCCGGATCCCGTTCTCGTTCGCCCTGGCGGCCCTGGTCTTCCTGGGCGCCTTCATCCCGATCGTCGGCGCCACCCTCTCGGGCGCGGTAGCGGTCCTGGTCGCCCTGGTCGCCCAGGGCCCCATCGTCGCCCTGATCGTTCTCGGCGCGGTGATCGGCGTCCAACAGCTGGAAGGCCACGTCCTCCAGCCCCTGATCATGGGCCGCGCGGTAGCGATCCACCCGCTGGCGGTAATCGTCGGCATCGCCTCAGGCGTGGTCATCGCCGGCATCGTGGGCGCGCTGATCGCGGTGCCGCTGATCGCGGTCCTCAACACGGCCATCCGCCGCCTCAACAAACGCCGCCCCCCAAGCATCCCGCCCGGCGTCGAAGTGATCAGCACGCGCGGATGACCGCGGTCGTGGGTTGAACCATGGTCATGGCTTGAACCATGGTCATGGCTCGGGCCCGCGGTGGGCATGACCGTCGCTCCCGCCAGACACCGCTCCGCTTCGCTCCGCTGCCAGGCCCGCGGTGGCTCGCGCCCACTTCCAGACCCCACCCGACCCGCGCCTGACCTCCCATGCCCTGCGCCTGCACTTTCTAGAGCCTGCGTCCGCCCCGAACTATGGGCCGTGCGGCTGCGCCCTGAGCCCCGCGCGCCGCTCGGCCTGCGTCCGGGCCAACGCGCCGCGCGCCTGGGCCGTGACCTCGCGCGGCTCGAGGCTGTATCGGCGCGGCGCGCCCGCGTCGGGCCTGAGCGGCGTGCGCCCCGTGCCCTGAGCTCGCGCCCCCGTGGCCCGTATCCGCGCGGCCCACCCGCGTCCGGCCTCCGCGCCGTGCGCTCGCGCGCTCAGACCTGCGCCCAACCGTTGAGCCTGCGGGCTGCCCGCGCGGGCGCCGTCAGGTCCGCGCCGACCGGGCCAGCCGGCCTGTGCGGGCAGCAGGTGTCCGTGCGCGGCGGCGGGGTGGTTAGTTGGTGGCGGCCAGGCGCTTCAGGGCGCCGACGGCGACGTCCTGCTTTGTCGTGTACCAGAACGGGGGGAGCGAGTTGCGGAGGAAGGCGCCGTAGCCGCGGGCTGTTTCCAGGCGTGAGTCGAGGACCGCGACCACGCCCTTGTCGCCGTGGGAGCGGATCAGGCGGCCCGCGCCCTGGGCCAGGCGGATCGCGGCGATCGGGACGCTGACCGCGGCGAAGCCTGAGCCGCCGCTCGCGTCCACCGCTGCCGCCCGGGCCGCGGCCAGCGGCTCGTCGGGGCGTGGGAACGGCAGCCGGTCGATGACCACCAGCTGGCAGGCGTCGCCCGGCACGTCAACGCCCTGCCAGAGGGACATCACGCCGAACAGGCAGCTCGACTTGTCTTCGCGGAAACGGCGCACCAGCAGCGGCAGCGACTCGTCGCCCTGCAGCAGGACCGGCAGGTCGGTGCGGGCCCGGACCAGCTCGGCCGCCTGCTGCGCCGCCCGGCGCGACGAGAACAAGCCCAGCGTGCGGCCGCCCAGCGCGCCGACCAGCGTCAGCAGCTCCTCGCCGGCCTGGGCGGGCAACCCGGACGCGGCCGGCCGCGGCAGGTGGGCGGCGACGTAGAGGATGCCCTGGCGCGCGTATTCGAACGGCGAGCCGACGTCGAGCGACCGCCACCCCGGGCCGCCGATCTCGGCCACCTCGCCCGCCGCCGTCGACAGGTTGGGTGAGCGGGCCGCGCTCTTCGTCGCCGCGGCGGCCGCGGCGGGGGTGCGTGGGGCCGGAGCGGCATCCGACCCCGGCAGCCCGAGCGCGCGGGCCACCGTGTCGAACCGCCCGCCCAGCGCCAGCGTCGCCGACGTCGCCACCACCGTGCGCTCGTCGTAGAGGTGGGTGGCCAGCAGGCCGGCCACCGACAGCGGCGCGACCACCAGCGCTCGGCGGCCCGGGCCCGGGCGCTCGGGCTTCTCGACCCAGGCCACGTCGTGGTCGGCCTCTTCCAGGAGCCGCTGCGCCGTCTTCGAGATGTCGCCGACCAGGGCCTTGGCCTGCTGCTTGCGTACGGGATCAGGGTCGTCGGCCTTGATGTCGCCGATCTTCTCGAGGGCGCCGCGGGTGGCCGCGTCGAGCAGCGTGCACGCCTCGCGCAGCGCATCGGGCAGCCCGGCGACGATCCGGCCCGCGGGTGCCTCGGCCAGCCCGACCGCCAGCGCGTCACCGGCCTCGAGCATGGTCTCCGCCAGCTCCGGCTCGATCAGCGGCCGGGCCCGGCGGGCGGCCCGGTCGACCAGCTCCGGGGTCAGCTCCGCCTGGGACGCCGACGAGACGCGGTCGGCCAGCTCGTGTGCCTCGTCGATGACGAGCAGCTTGTGCGGCGGCACGATGTGGCGACCGGCGAGCATGTCGACGGCCAGCAGGCTGTGGTTGGTGATCACGACGTCGGCCTCGCGGGCCCGCACCCGGGACGCCTCGGCGAAACACTCGGTGCCGTAGGGGCAGCGCTGCGCGCCGACGCACTCGCGGGCCGGCATCGAGACCTGCTTCCACGCCTGGTCGTCGACGCCCGGGTCGAGCTCGTCGCGGTCGCCGGTCGCGGTCTCCATCGCCCACTCCTGCAGGCGCAGGATCTGCTTGCCCAGCCGGCCGGCCTCGCCGAGCCATTTCACCGGCGCAGCCGGCGCCGACGCGGGCGTGTCGAACAGCGTGTCCTCGGGCTCCTCCTCGGCGCTGTTCTCCAACCGGGCCAGGCACAGGTAGTGGTGGCGTCCTTTGAGGACGGCGAAGGTCGGCCGGCGGCCGAGCACCGGCTCCACGGCGTCGGCGAGCCGGGGCAGGTCGTGGTCGACCAGTTGGGACTGCAGCGCGAGCGTCGCGGTCGAGATGACCACCGGACCGTCGACGGTCAGCGCGGGCGCGAGGTAGCCCAGCGACTTGCCCGTGCCCGTGCCGGCCTGCACCAGCAGGTGCTCGCGGGACTCCAGACTCTCGGCGATCGCGGCGGTCATCCGCTGCTGGCCCGGCCGTGCGGACCCGCCTGGCACGGCGCCGACCGCGGCGGTGAGCAATGCCTCGGCGGACGGTCGGGTGCGCGCAGTCGAGGTCACCGTGCGACCGTACCCGCACCCCCCGACGAACCTTGCCCGCGCCACGTGCCGTTAACCCGGCAACGCGAGAGCGGTTACCCGGAATCGGCTAGGGTGTTTGCGTGCCGAGCGACATCGTCCGGGTGGTCTACCGCAAATATGACGGATCCGCCCACAGGGACTATCCCGCTCGCCGTCTGGCCGAAGACGACCTGGGCGTCTGGCTGGGCGTGACCACCGGCACCGAGTCCGTCTACCACGGCCGGCCTTCCGTCGAGAAGATCCCGTTTGTCGTGCTTGTGCCGCACGATGCCTGGTGGACCGGCATGTTCAACCCGCCGCCACGGACCAGCGAGGTCTACTGCGACATCACCACCCCGGCCCGCTGGCGGGGCGACACGGTGCACCTGGTCGACCTCGACCTCGACGTGGTCCGCCGCCGGGCGACCGGCACCGTCGAGTTGCGCGACGAGGACGAGTTCGCCGACCACCGCGCGCGCTTCGGCTACCCCGACGACCTGGTCGCCTCGGCTGAGGCCGCGGCCAAGCTGCTCTTCCAGGCCCTCGGCGACGGCACCGAGCCGTTCGCCACCGCGTACCGGAAATGGCTCGCCCTGGTCGTCTAGCGGGGTGGCCACCCGCCCGCGTCCTCGGCCGTCGAAGGCACTCGGGTCAATTTGTCCGGATTGAGTTGGTTGTACGCGGCGGTCACGCGGCCGCCGTCGATCGCGAACGACAGCACCGCCCGGAACGGCCGCCCGTCCTTGTAGACCGCGTCCACGAGCACGCCGAGCCCGCCGTCGACCTCCACGATCTCGGCGCGCAGGTCCGCCGCCATGCTCGGCAGCTGCCGCAGGAGCCCGAGCACGAACTTCGCCACCTGCTCCGGGCCGACCAGCGGCCGGCGCGCGGCGGGGAAGTGGCCGCCCGAGTCGCCGACGAAGACGACGTCCGGCGCCAGCACCGCCATCAGCTTCTCGATGTCGCCGGTCTCGGTCGCGGTCAGGAACGCCTCGACGACCCGGCGCTGCTCCGCGGGTGAGGCCGTGTTGCGCGGCGCGCCGTCGGTGACCGCGCGGCGGGCCCGCGAGGCGAGCTGGCGGGCGGCCGGCACCGTCGTGCCCATCGCGGTCGCGATGTCGTCGAACGGCACCGCGAACGCGTCGTGCAGGACGAACGCCACGCGCTGCTCCGGGGTGAGCCGTTCGAGCACGACCATGAGCGCCATGCCGACCTCGTCGCCGCGCACCGCCCGCTCCGCGGGGTCGGGCGCGAAATCGCCGCCGGCGGGTGGGTCGGCCAGCCGGGTCACCAGGGGTTCCGGCAGCCATTGACCGGGGTACGCCTCGCGGCGCACTCGGGCCGAGCGCAGCACGTCGAGGCAGATCCGGGCGGTCGTGGTGGTCAGCCAGCCGCGCAGGTCGCGGATCTCGGCCCGGGCCGCCGGGTCCGCCAGCGCGCCCGCGTACCGCAGCCAGGTCTCCTGCACCGCGTCCTCGGCCTCGGCCCGACTGCCCAGCATCCGGTACGCCACCGCGATCAGGTGGTCACGCTCGGGCTCGAACTCGCTCACAAGGTCTTGCATGCCGACCTCCCCTTGTGGGCATTCTGCCAGCGTCGGCATCGTGGCCGATCGCAGCACCGAGCCAGGGAGTGGCCGATATGTCTGATATGCGGAGCTTGTGGCGGGTGGGGCCAGACGTCGACCTCGGTGCGATCGACCCACGGTCGACGCCCGGGCTGCCCGGCCGCAAGGTCACCGGCGACGACCCGAAGCTCTGGGCCCGGGCCGAGGTGGAGCGCATCGGTGCCGAGCTGGCCACCCAGCAGGAGATGCTGTTCGCCCAGGCCACGGTGGAGCCCCAGCTCGGTCGCTCGGTGTTGCTGGTGCTGCAGGCGATGGACTGCGGCGGCAAGGACGGCGCGATCAAGCGCGTGGCCGGCACGATGGATCCGCTGGGCCTGCAGATCAAGGCGTTCGGCCCGCCGACCCCCGAGGAGCTCCAGCACGACTTCCTGTGGCGGATCCGCAAGGCACTGCCCCCGGCCGGTTACGTCGGCGTGTTCAACCGGTCCCACTACGAGGACGTCCTGGTCGTCCGGGTCAACGAGCTCGCGCCGGAGTCGGTCTGGCGGCCCCGCTACAAGAAGATCAACGACTTCGAGCGCAAGCTGGCCGGCGCCGGCACCACGGTGGTCAAGGTGATGCTGCACATCTCCCGCGCCGAGCAGCGCGAGCGGTTGATGCAGCGGTTGGTCAACCCGGACAAGCACTGGAAGTTCAACCCCGCCGACCTGGACGCCCGCGCGAAGTGGGACGACTACCAGGCCGCGTACACCGAGGCGCTGGCCACCTGCAACACCGACGACGCACCTTGGTACGTCCTGCCGGCCGACCGCAAGTGGTACCGCGACTGGGCGCTGGCCCATCTCCTCCGCGCGACGTTCACCGACCTGAAGCTGACCTATCCGCAGGCGGACTACGACGTGACCGCGCAGCGCAGTCGCTTGGAAGCGGACGGGTGACCTAGGTAAACGGGAGGTTAACGGGGGATGGCGGTCCGGTGGACCTTGGTAGCCCGCCGAAAGTTCTGAACTGAGGTTTCTTAGCATTCGGTGAACGCGTTCCCCGGCAGCGCGTCCGGACACCCCCTTCGACGCGACGAGGTCCTGCCGTGAAGTTCTCCTTCCGTCCAACAGACGGTGCCTTCTACGAGCTGTTCACGAGGGCGGCGGACAACCATGTCCGCGGCACCGAACTGCTCCAGGAGCTGGCCCTGCCCGGGGTCGACGTGCAGTCGGTCAGCGAGCGGTTGACCGAGGTCGAGCACGACAGTGACCAGCTCACGCACGAGCTCTACCAAAAGATCAACTCGACGTTCGTCACGCCGTTCGACCGGGAGGACATCTACCGGCTCGGCTCGCTGCTCGACGACGTGATGGACCACCTCGAAGCGGTCGGCAACCTGCTCTACCTCTACGGGCTGACCAAGCTGCCGGCTCTTCCGCGGGAGATGCACGAGCTGGTCAACGTGCTCGACCAGCAGGCCAAGCTGACCGCCGACGCGATGCCGCGGCTCAAGTCGATGAAGGACCTCGAGGACTACTGGATCGAGTGCAACCGGCTCGAGAACGAAGGCGACCGGTCGTACCGGATGCTGCTGGTCCGGCTCTTCTCCGGCGAATACGACGCGCTGACGGTGCTCAAGATGAAGGAGGTCGCCGACGAGCTCGAAGCGGCCTGCGACTCCTTCGAGCACGTCGCCAACACTGTGCAGACGATCGCGGTCAAGGAATCCTGAAGAGTTGGACGCTCCCCTCATCGCCGTTATCGCGGTGATCGTCGTCGCGCTCGCGTTCGACTACACCAACGGCTTCCACGACGCCGCCAACGCGATCGCCACCAGCGTCTCCACCCGGGCCCTGACGCCCGGCGTGGCGCTGCTGATGGCCGCTATCGGCAACTTCATCGGCGCGCACTTCGGTGAGAAGGTCGCCAAGACGGTCGGCTCCGGCCTGGTCAACCTGCCAACCGGCGCGGGCAGCCTGGGCGTGGTCTTCGCCGGCGTGGCCGGCGCGATCGTCTGGAACCTGATCACGTGGTACTTCGGCCTGCCCTCGTCCTCGTCACACGCCCTGATCGGCGGCCTGGTCGGCGCGACGCTGGCCGCCTCCGGCACGGTGCTCTGGGCCAAGGTCCTCGAGAGCGTCGTGCTGCCGATGGTGCTCTCACCGCTGGTCGGCTTCGCGCTCGGCTACCTGGTCATGCTGCTGATCCTGTGGCTGTTCCGGAACGGCCATCCGGCCCGGCTCAACCGCGGCTTCCGCTGGGCCCAGACGGTCTCGGCGGCGGCGATGTCGGTCGGCCACGGCATGCAGGACGCGGCGAAGACCATCGGCATCATCGTGCTGGCGTTGTACGTCGGCGGCCACCAGGGAAGCCCGGGTGAGATCCCGGAGTGGGCGTTCTGGACGTCGGCGTCGGTGCTGGCGCTCGGCACGTACGCGGGCGGCTGGCGGATCATCCGCACGCTCGGCCGCCGGATCATCCACCTGGGCCCACCGGAGGGCTTCGCGGCGGAGACGGTGGCGAGCGGCGTCCTCTACTTCAACGCCCTGGTCCTCGGCGCGCCGATCTCGACCACGCACACGATCACGTCCGCCATCATGGGCGTCGGCGCGACGAAGAAGCTCTCCGCGGTCCGCTGGGGCGTGGCCGGCAACATCGTCGGCGCCTGGGTCCTCACCTTCCCGGCGGCCGGCGCGATGGCGGCCCTGGCGTACTTCCTGGTCCGCCCGATGTTCTAGCGGCTGTCCTTGCGGCTCTGCGCGCGCTTGGTGGCGGCTCGGGTCGTCGCGTGCCGCTTGAGCCGGTCGGGTGTGCGCGGGGCGCGGTCGGCGACCTGGTCCTCGCGCGGGGCCCGGCGGCTGCGCCCCGTCACCGCCGGGTTGGGCGGCGGGGAAGAGAAGGACGCGGCGCGGGCTTCGGCGATCCGCTCCGCCTTGAACGCGCGGGCGGCGGCCCGGGCGGCAGCGGCCAGGCGGCGGCTGACCCGGGCCAGGGCCTCCTCGAACGCGAACAGCAGCGCGAATACGGTGAAGATCGAGAACAGGATGAGGCCGGGGGCGAGGAACCCGTACGCGGAC
>NZ_JBFAIU010000051.1:0-32368 GCF_040654855.1 Asanoa sp. NPDC050611 | reverse complement strand
AACGGCACACCCGCCGAACGCTCACCCCGACCCAACGGCACACCCGCCGAACGCTCACCCCGACCCAACGGCACACCCGCCGAACGCTCACCCCGACCCAACGGCACACCCGCCGAACGCTCACCCCGGCCCAACGGCACACCCGCCGAACGCTCACCCCGGCCCAACGGCACACCCGCCGAACGCTCACCCCGGCCCAACGGCACGCCCGCCGAACGCTCATCCCGGCCGAACGGCACCGGCAGCCCGAACTGGGCGCCGCTGAGCGGAACGGCCGTCGAGGGCTGAGCGCCGCCGGACGGCACGGGCAACGCGCGCGCTGCGTGCGTCTCGACCATCGCAATCCCGCGCCGGTCCGAGGCCGTGTCGCCCAGGATCGGCCGCGGCGCCGGGCCCCCGGGCTCAGTCGCCGCTTCGGCCGGGTCCGCGCGGAGGACGACCATCTCGACCTCGTAGATCTGTTCCGCCCGCCACCGCTTCGCACGGTTCGCCAGTGTCTGGTGCAGGTAGTCGTCGGCCGCCGCGGATCGGCCGAACCGGCGCGCCAGCAGCTCGAGCCACGGCCATCGGGCCGCGACGTCGGTCAGCACCTCCGGATAGATCTCCTCCGCGCGCCAGGCGTCCCCGGCCAGCCGGGCCGACTCCAGGCGCAGCGCCGCGAGATGGCGGTCGACGAACGACACGTAGCCGTCCGGCGCCTCAGGAACCATCTTCGGGACCAGCTCGACCACCGCGAACCCCCTCCCGCGCATCCACCACCATCATCGCCTGCCTGGCCCGCCCCGCAAGCCCCTACCGTGACGGCCACCACATTTTGATACGAGACGGTTCCGTATCGCTTCCTCTTCGGCGTAGCGTCCTCAAGCGATACGACCCTGTGCCGTTTCGTAATTGAATGAAGAAGATCTATCGGGGGGAGACGGACGTGGAGCAATCCGCCAACACGGGGCATCCGAGACGCTGGGCGATCTTGGCCGTCCTTGTGGTGAGCCTGCTCGTCGTCGTACTGGACAACACGGTCCTCAACGTCGCCCTGCGTACCCTCGCCGACCCGGTCCACGGCCTCGGCACCACGCAGAGCGAGCTCGAATGGGCCATCAACTCGTACACGCTGGTCTTCGCGGGTCTGCTGTTCTCGTTCGGCGTGCTCGGTGACCGCTTCGGGCGCAAGCGGTTCCTGATGATCGGCCTCGCGCTCTTCGGCCTGGCGTCGCTGCTCTCGGCGTACGCGCAGAATCCCGGTCAGTTGATCGGCGCCCGCGCCCTGATGGGCCTGGGTGGTGCGGCGATCATGCCGGTGACGCTGTCGATCATCTCCAACGTGTTCGACCCGCGTGAGCGCGGCAAGGCCATCGGTGTCTGGTCCGGCGCGGTCGGCCTGGCCATCGCGATCGGCCCGATCCTCGGCGGCACGCTGCTCGAGCACTTCTGGTGGGGCTCGGTCTTCCTGATCAACGTGCCGGTCGTGATCGTCGGCCTGGTCGCCGTCGCGATCTTGGTGCCCGAGTCGCGCAACCCGCGCCCCGGCCGCATCGACATCGTGGGCGTGCTGCTGTCGGTGGTCGGCCTGGTCGGCCTGGTCTACGGCATCATCAAGGGCGGCGAGGACGGCTTCGGCAACACGGAGGTGCTGCTCACCGGCGGTGGCGGCCTGGTCGTCCTGGCGGCTTTCGTCTGGTACGAGTCGCGGATCGCGTTCCCGTCCCTGGACGTACGCCTGTTCAAGATCCCGCGGTTCTCGGCTCCGATCGCCGCGATCGGCCTGACGTTCTTCGCGTCGATGGGCGTGTTCTTCTTCAGCTCGTTCTACCTGCAGCTCGTCCGTGGGTACTCGCCGTTGGAGACCGGCCTGCTCTTCCTGCCGTTCGCGATCGCCCAGCTGATCTTCGCGCCGCGCAGCCACGCGATGGTGCAGCGCTTCGGCGGAAAGGCGGTCACCGCGACCGGCCTCTCCCTCGTCACGCTCTCGCTGATCGGCTTCGTCTTCATCGATGCGCAGACAGCGGTCTGGCTCCTGCTGCTGGACTTCTTCATCCAGGGCGTGGGCATGGCCAACATCATGGCGCCGGCCACCGAGTCGATCATGTCGGCGCTCCCCCGCGAGAAGGCCGGCGTGGGCTCGGCGGTCAGCAACACGATCCGCCAGGTCGCCAGCGCGCTCGGCATCGCGATCCTGGGTTCGATCCTCGCGGCGGTCTACCGCGGCCAGATCGAGCCGACCACGACCGCGCTGCCCGGCCCGGCCCGCGAGGTGGCCAACGAGTCGATCTCCGGCGCTTACGGCGTGGCCTCCCAGGCGGGCCCGGCCGGCGGCACCCTCGTCTCGGCGGCGAACGACGCCTTCATGACGGCGATGCACTGGGCGGCCGGTTCGGGCGCGGTCATCCTCGGAGTCGGCATCCTGGCCGCGCTCATCTGGATGCCGGGCCGCCGCGCGGGCGCCGAGCACGTGCAGCCGGTCGAGGTCGAAGCCGGAGAACTGGCCACGGCCGGCTGAGGTCAGCGACAATGGATCACATGCCAGCTGTCGAGGAAGCTCCGCGGGCGCCGGGACGCCTGCGGAGCCTCCGCGTCGACGAGGCCATCATCTCGGCCACCCTCGACCTGCTGGCCGAGGGCACGTCGGTCGAGGTCCTGTCCATCGAGTCGATCGCCAGCCGCGCCGGCGTCGGCAAGGCGACGATCTACCGCCGCTGGCCGGGCAAGGACGCGCTGCTCCACGACGCGCTGTCCACGCTGAAGAGCCCGGGCCCGGAGCTCGCGGGCGAGTCGGTCCGCGAGGACCTGATCGCGCTCCTCGGCCAGGTCGGCCCGACCAAGCAGGACCCGCGCCTGCCGCAGATCCTGCCGTGCCTGCTGCCGCACATGGGCCGCAGCAAGGAGCACTACCAGGCCTACCAGGAGATCATCGAGCCCCGCCGCAACCGGGTCCGCGAGGTCCTACGCCGCGGCGTAGCCAACGGCGAACTCCGCCCGGACCTCGACGTCGAGCTGACCATGACCGTCCTGATCGGCCCGATCCTGGTGCAGCGGGTACTCCGCTGGCACCCGGACCTCGACGCCGACACCATGCCCGAACAGGTCGTCGACCTCCTGATGGCGGGGATGGCACCGCAAGAAGCCTGACCCGGTTCGGCTCGGGTCCGCGGTGGTCCGGACCGTCGCTCCCGCCAGACACCGCTTCGCTGCCAGGTCCGCGGTCGCCGAGCTCACGGCGCCTCCCGGCAGCAGCGCGCATCGCGCGGGTGCAGGTCCGGCGCTCCCGCGACCGACCTTCCAGCGAATGCCGCCGCGTCCGCGGTCGGCACGCTCACCGCGCCTCCCGGCAACACCTGACATCGTGCCGGTGTCGGTCCGGCGCTCGCGCGACCGACCGGGCAGCGAATGCGCCGCCGGGTCGCCGGTCGGCTAGCGCACCGCGCTTCTCGGCAGCAGCTCCCATCGTGCTGGTGCCGATCCGGTGCTCGCCGCGACCGACCCGGCAGCAAATTCGCCACCGGGCCGCGGTCGGCGAGCTCACCTCGCTTCCTGGCGCCCATCGTGCTGATGCCGTTCCACCGCTGCCGCAACGGAGCTGGCAGCGAATTCGCTGCTGGGTCCGCGGTTGGCACTCTCACGGCGTCGCCCGGCTGCAGCCGGGCGGGTTGGCGTTCTCGCGGCGGACCTGGCAGCGAAGCGGTGTCTCGCGGGAGGAACGGTCCGGACCACCGCGGACCCGAGCAGGAATCGGCATTCGAAATCCCTACCGCAACGCCTCCAAGGCGAGGTCGACGTCGTGGTCGGTCGAGTAGACGTGGAAGCTCGCGCGGACCCGACCCGCGCGCACGGCGGCGCGGATGCCGGCGCGGTCGAGCTTCGCCTTCGCGTCCGGGACGTCGACGGTGACGATCGCGCTGCCCGCCGGCGCCTTGTCGAGGCCCGCGAGGAAGCGGTCCGCGAGCCGCACGTTGTGCTCGTGGATCGCGGCGACGCCGATCTCCTCGACCAGTTCCAGCGCCGGCGCGGAGCCGACGAAGCTGTGCCAGGCCGGCGAGATGTCGAACCGCCGCGCGTCCTCGGCGAGTCGCAGCGGCAGCCCGTAGTAGGAGCCGTGCACGTCGGCACCCGCGTACCAGCCGGCCGCCGACGGCGTCATCCGCTCCCGCAGCTCCGGCGCGTAGTAGCCGTAGGCCGTGCCGCGCGGACCCATCAGCCACTTGTAGCCGGCGGTCAGGACCGCGTCGGCGAGCCCGCCGTCGAACGGCAGCCAGCTGCACGCCTGCGTGGCGTCGACGATCACGAGCGCACCGGCCGCCCGGGCCGCCGCGACGATCTCGGCGTACGGGGCGATCGTCCCGTCCGCGGACTGCACGAGGCTGAACGCGACCACGTCGGTGCTGCTGTCCACCGTGTCCGCCAGCTTCTCGACGGGCACCGCGACGACGTCGTGCCCGTGCGCCGCCCAAGGGAACACGATCGAGGTGAAGTCGACCTCCGGCAGCACGACCCGCGTCCCTGCCGGGAGCGCGGCGGCGATCGGCGCGACGAGCTGCGAGACGGCGCTACCGACCGCGACGTCGGCGACGGGGACGCCGATCAACCGGGCGTACGCGGCCCGACAGCGCCGCGTCGACTCGTCCCACGGCTCCCACGACGTGCGCCCGACCCGCCAGTCATCGAGCGCGCCCTGCATCTCGTCCCAGGCGGGCTTCGGCGGCAGGCCATAGCTGGCGGTGTTCAGCCAACCGGGCACGGGTTCCCAGAGCTTCTGCGCTGCGACAAGATCCATGCTTCCCGACGCTATCCGCGAACCGGCCCGGCCACGCGGTCCAATTCCGGATCCCTGGCCGGCGCTGCCAGCTGCGGCGACCGCCGCTCACCCGGACGGACGAACGGCGCGGTCCCCGTCCGGTAGAACCGACGTCATTTGAGTAGTCGCGGATCTTTGTGTCCACCGTGGACCGTGACTACACTCTGCCACGGACCAGCGGATCTTCCCGTGCACAGGACTGCTCCGCCGGTCGCATTCCGGGGCACGACCAACCGATTCGATCTTCCCGCGGGCTGCCGGGCCCGACGGCGGGCCGCGTCGGCGTTGGTCCGCGCCCGCGACACGGTAGGGCAAACCCGTTAAATTACGATTGAGAGAGCTTTATATGAACCGGCGGCAGGTCGGCAACTGGACGCGTTCGAGCCAGTGCAACATCGATCAGTGCGTAGAGGTGTCCTTCGGCGAGACGGCCGTCCTCATGCGGGACGGGAAGAGGGCCGAGCAGTCACCCGTACTGACCTTCGCTGCCGACACCTGGCGGTCATTCATCGCCGATACCAAGAGCGGGGCATTCGACGTCGATCGGAATGCATAGGCGGCAATGATCGCCTGGGCGAAGGGCCCGCCGGAGACGCCGTGGCCGGCACCGGCCCCTACTCCGCCACCGCGGACTTTTCCCGCATCCTTGCCAAGTGATATTGGGCATCAACCATTTGCGCGAACATGGTCGCCTCGCTCGTGACCGTATCGGCGAGGTACGTCTTTCGCGACCTCGCCCACCAGGACCGTGTTCGCGAACTACGGAAGATCGCTGGTCCAGCGCTGATCAGCTCCAGGTCGGTGATCGCACCGACGGCGTAGGCCATCTTCAGGTAGGAGAAAATCAAGCTGAGGTATGCCGCCTCACGCATCTCCTCCTCGCCGCCGGACGGATCGAATCCCCAGAGCACCAACAGGTCCGGGTCGTCGAACACGAACTGGATCAGCTGGCCGCGGATGCCACGGACGGCTTCGAACTTGGCCACCTCCGCCTGCCGGGTCTGCAGCCTGATCGACGACCAGACTCCCAACAGCGCGAGCGCCGACAGCAGGGCCGAGAGTGTGCCGAAGGCATCACCCACGTCTCCGAGTGCCTGCCACTGTTTCCCGCTGGCGGCCGCACCGAATACGGCTCCCAGGCCGAGCCCAAGGGTCAGGACGCACAAATACGTGAACCACGGCAAACGCCGGACAGGTCGCCGCATTCGAGAACCCCCATTCCGACACCGCCACGCGGTGCTTTCATGGGAGCAGCCGTTGTCAATGACTGGTCGGCGAAGAATTGCCGGGCGGCGTCAGAGTTCGTAGATGCCGTATCCGAAGCCGTCGACCTTCACCTCGGTCTCCGCCAGCCGGGCGCCGTGCACCTCGAGCGCGCGGACGCTGTCGCGAACCAGCCCCGGCGGCAGCGACACCGCGGCCGGCGCCCGGCGCGGGTTGACCGCCACCAGGTGGGTGCCGCCGCGGACGTACACGAAGGGATAGCCCGGATGCAGCACCTCCACCGGCGCCGCGCTGCCCAGTGCCGGCGTCGACCGGCGGAGGGCGATCAGCCGGCGGACCAGGCTGAGCAGCGAACCCTCGTCGTCCCGCTGCGCGGCCACGGTCGGCCGGGCCGGGTCCGGGTCGATCGGTAGGTAGAGCTGGTCGGCCGGCGCCGTCGAGAAGCCCGCGTTCGGCGACGAGTCCCACTGCATCGGCGTGCGGGAGCCCGTCCGGTTGTTCAGCGGCGACAACATGCTGCCCTCTTTGTCGGGCATGTCGGGCACGTACCGCATCCCGATCTCGTCGCCGTAGTAGATCGTCGGGAGCGTCGGCCACGTCATCAGGAACGCGTACGCCGCGCCCACGTGATCACGCGACCGCGTGCCGGTGACCAGCCGCGCGTAGTCGTGGTTGGCCGTCGGCAGCGCGATGTGCCCGGTGCCGCCGATCACCTCCGCGGCGTTCTGCCACTGGGTGACGAACTCCGTGATCGCCCCAAGTCCTTCGGCGTCGAAGAAAGCCGGGTTCGCCGGCCATGACGGGTCGGCCGTGCCGACGCCGAGGTGCCACAGCGAGAGCAGCGCGTTGCCGCGGAAGTGGAGGAAGAAGTCGGCGTGGAAGCCGGCCGGCACGGCCACGGCCGGGTCACCCCACTCGGGGATGAGCACGTTGTCGGGGTACGCGCGGTCGATCCACTCGCGCATCTCGCCCCAGAGCTTGCCGGTCTCGACGTACCCGGGATCGTCCTTGACCAACGACGACGCCATGTCGACCCGGAAGCCGCTCACGCCACGGTCGAACCAGAAGGCCATGATCTCGCGCAACGCCTCGCGGTTGGCCCGCGGCCCGGGCGCGTCGACGGACTGCCGCCAGGGCTCGCGCGCGTCGTCGCGGGCGTAGCCGAAGTTGAGCGCGGGCTGGCAAGGATAGAAGTTGAGCATGAAGTAGCCACCCCGCCGCCCGGGCGCCGGCGCCCACGCCCCGGCCGGAGCACCGACCTTGGGCGACCAGATGTAGCGGTCGTCGTCGGGATCGTCGGCCCAGGCCCGGAACCACGGATGCTGGTCGGACGTGTGCCCGGCGACGAGATCGAGCAGGACCCGGATGCCCCGCGCCCGCGCGGCGTCGGTGAGCGCGACGAGATCGTCGTTGGTCCCGTACCGCGGCGCGATCGACAGATAGTCGCTGACGTCGTAACCCGCGTCGGCGAACGGCGACGTGAAGCACGGACTGAACCACACCGTGTCGACACCTAGCCACTGCAGGTAGTCGAGCCGCTCCAGAATGCCGCCGAAGTCGCCGATCCCGTCACCGTTGGAGTCGGCGAAACTCTGCGGATAGATCTGATAAAGAACAGCGTCGGCCAACCAGCCGGGCACATTTCGGGGCTCGCTCACCCCTTCAACTTACCGGCGCGGGCGACAACTTTCTTTTCCGCCCACAGTGGACCGGCTGCAACCCGGCGCGTGGCCTCGCCACACGACCGGGTTGCGGCGTCGTGTCCGGATCAGGCGTCGATGAGCGCCATCACGTCGTCGGAGACGTCGAAGTTCGCGTAGACGTTCTGCACGTCGTCGCAGTCCTCGAGCACGTCGATCAGCTTGAAGATCTTGCGGGCGCCGTCCTCGTCGAGCGGCACGTTCACGCTCGGCACCAGCGACGACTCGGCCGACTCGTAGTCGATGCCCGCGTCCTGCAGCGCCGTCCGCACCGGGACGAGGTCGGTCGGCTCGGAGACCACCTCGTACGCCTCGCCCAGGTCGTTGACCTCCTCCGCCCCCGCGTCGAGGACGGCCAGCAGCACGTCGTCCTCCGACAGCCCGCCCTTCGGCACGATCACGACGCCCTTGCGGGTGAACATGTACGAGACCGAACCGGCGTCGGCGAAGGAGCCGCCGTTGCGGGTCAGCGCGGTACGCACCTCGGTCGCGGCGCGGTTGCGGTTGTCGGTCAGACACTCGATCAGGAGCGCGACGCCGTTGGGCCCGTACCCCTCGTACATGATCGTCTGGTAGTCCGCACCGCCGGCCTCGAGCCCGGACCCACGCTTGACCGCACGGTCGATGTTGTCGTTGGGCACGGAGCTCTTCTTCGCCTTCTGAATGGCGTCGTAGAGCGTGGGGTTACCGGCCGGATCGCCACCACCGGTGCGGGCCGCAACCTCGACGTTCTTGATCAGCTTGGCGAACATCTTGCCGCGCTTGGCGTCGATGACGGCTTTCTTGTGCTTGGTCGTCGCCCACTTTGAGTGGCCGGACATGGATGACCTCCGAAATAACCCCAGGTTGGGCAGCGGAAACGGGCGGACGGGGCTGCCCAAGCCACCAAGTCTACCGAGGAGAGCGGCGCGCGCCCCAGCCACCTCAACCCGGATGATCACAATCAAGATCATGTCCCGGGTCCGCGGTGGGCGCGACCGTTGCTCCCGCCGGACACCGGGCCGGGCCCCAGGGGGCCCGTCCCTGCCAGGCCCGCGACGGGAAACCCTACAAAGACCACCCGCACGAACAGTCGGTCCCGGCCCACCGCTGACGCAGACCGCCAACCGGCACCAAGCGCCGCGGAAATCAGGCCGCCTCGCGAACCATCCGCACGAACAGATCGTGCAGCCGCAGGTCCCCCGTCAGCTCCGGGTGGAACGAAGTCGCCAACGCCGCCCCCTGCCGCACCGCGACCACATGCGGTGCCCGAACTCCGTCGGCACCGGCCCGGTCGATCGTGCCGAGGACCGTAACTCCCTCACCCACAGACTCCACCCACGGCGCCCGGATGAACACCGCGTGGAACGGCTCCCCCGACACTCCGGAAACCGGCACCGGCGCCTCGAACGAATCCACCTGCCGCCCGAACGCGTTGCGCCGCACCGTCATCGGGATCGCGCCGAAGCTGCGCTGGTCCGGGCGCCCGTCCAGCACCGTCGAGGCCAGCATGATCATGCCCGCGCAGGAGCCGTAGACCGGCATGCCGTCGGCCAGCCGCTTGGCGATCGGGTCGAACAGGCCGAACTCGATCGCCAGCTTGCTCATCGTCGTCGACTCGCCGCCCGGGATGACCAGGCCGTCGACGTCGTCGAGCTCGGCGGGCCGGCGCACCGGCACCGCCGTAGCTCCACAAGCCGTCAGCGCGCGGACATGCTCCCGCACGTCGCCCTGCAGGGCGAACACGCCGACAACCGGACGATCGCTCACCAGCCACGCTCGGCGAGGCGGTGCGGCTGCGGGATGTCGTCGACGTTGATGCCGACCATGGCCTCGCCCAGGCCGCGCGAGACCTTGGCGAGCACGTCCGGGTCGTCGTGGAAGGTGGTGGCCTTGACGATCGCGGCGGCCCGCTCGGCCGGGTTGCCGGACTTGAAGATGCCGGAGCCGACGAACACGCCCTCGGCGCCGAGCTGCATCATCATCGCGGCGTCGGCCGGCGTGGCGATCCCGCCGGCGGTGAACAGCACGACCGGCAGCTTGCCGGTCCGCGCCACCTCGGCGACCAGGTCGTAGGGCGCCTGCAGCTCCTTGGCCGCGACATAGAGCTCGTCGCCGGACAGCGACGTCAGCCGCCGGATCTCGCCACCGATCTTGCGCATGTGCGTGGTCGCGTTGGACACGTCGCCGGTGCCGGCCTCACCCTTGGACCGGATCATCGCGGCCCCCTCGGTGATCCGCCGCAGCGCCTCGCCGAGGTTGGTGGCGCCACACACGAACGGCACCGAAAACGCCCACTTGTCGATGTGGTTGCTGTAGTCAGCCGGCGTCAGCACCTCGGACTCGTCGACGTAGTCGACCCCGAGCGCCTGCAGGATCTGCGCCTCGACGAAATGCCCGATCCGCGCCTTGGCCATCACGGGAATGGAAACGGCGCTGATGATCCCGTCGATCATGTCGGGGTCGCTCATCCGCGACACGCCACCCTGAGCCCGGATGTCCGCCGGCACGCGCTCAAGCGCCATGACCGCCACCGCACCCGCATCCTCAGCGATCTTGGCCTGCTCCGGCGTGACCACATCCATGATCACACCGCCCTTGAGCATTTCCGCCATACCGCGCTTGACCCGCGAGGTACCGGTAACGCCGCCCTGCTCGGTGGTCTCGGCCACGTGGCCACACTCCTCTCGCCCAGCTCCCTACGCCCCGCCAGGGTAATGGGAAATTGGCTCCCACCCGATATCCAATCGACCCCCTGGTGGCCTGCCTAACACCACAACGAAGAGCAGAGCGGATTCATGTCCCGGGTTCGCGGAGGGCACGACCGTCGCTCCCGCCGGACACCGCTCCGCTACGCTCCGCTGCCAGGTCCGCGCTTGGTCACGCTCAAAGATCAAAAACCACAGTGGCATCGCAGCCATCAACGGACCCAAGTGGTTCGTCCTATCCCACAGCCGGCGGGTCAAACCGCGTCGCCCCCTCGCTAATGGCCCAGGGATGGTTAGCTGCCCGCCGCTGCCTCAGACCTGGTCAATCGCGTGGCCTCTGCCTCGCCCCGCGCGAGGGTGGCGCCCCCGTGACGGGGGGTCAATCCGTGCCAACCCCACGTGGCCCCTTCCTAACGCCCCGCCCGACGCCGAGCTGCGGGGACCCAGGGGGAAGGGCGCCGGCATTTTGAAACGAAGGATCACAGCAGCGGATCTTGACAGGAGCCGGGCCACAGCAGCGGCCAGCTGGGGCAGGAGGCGCAGGCCGCCGCTTGGTTGCGGTGATCCGCCGGCCGCCGCCCGGACGCGCCGGGAAACCGCCGCGCAGCACTTGCGCGCCGCCGCATACCAACGGGTCGAAACTCGCTACCTAGCCGCCCACGTCTACCGGCGGTGGCGACGCGGCGCGACCCGCTGCCTATCCGGCCACGCCCGCCGGAGGTGGCGGCATGACGACCACCGGCGCCGGGGCCGGGGAGATCGGGCGGGCGTCCGGGGTCAGGGTCGGGTCGTCGATGTCGAAGAACTGCGGCCGATCGTGCCGCCGGGTCAGCAGGAGCACCCGGACCAGCCGCCGGCGGCGGGCTGCGTGGGCCTCCCGGGCCAGGTCGTTGTGGACCTGCCGCGCCAGGCCCAGTCGCCGGCTGGCCGCGATGACCGCGTCGTCGCGCGCATCCTCAGGCGACAGCGGCACCGAGCGCAACTGCCGCGTCAGATCGTTCTCCGCCGCCTCGCGTTCCTCAGGGATCGCATCCAGGGCGATCCGGGCGGCGGCGTACAACTCGGGCGCCTGGCGGTCCTCCGCCAGCACCGCGGCCGCTGCCGCGCGCCGGAGCAGGTGGGCGTCCAGGGCGCGGGCGGCCGCGGCCGAGCGGTCGTGGAGCCGGTCCACCCGCTGTGCCGTCCACGTCAGGTAGGTGGCCAGCACCACCACGACGGCGACCACGACTACGACCCACCACATGTTGCGCATCGTAGTGCGATCCACGAGCCGGCGATCACCGCCCGGCAAGTAACGCAACGTGACGACTAATCGAACACCGCAGGTCAGAACGTTGCTGGTGGGCACTGACGGGTATCCGTCGGGTGACGGAGCAGACAGTTCCACAAAACGCACAAAACCAGCGGGGGTACACAATGGAGCGAAGCGTCCCACGCTCTACGATGGACACATGTCCGTCAACCTGGCCGAGGATCTGCTGTTGCTGGGCTACGAGGACGACGGCACGCCGACGGCGGACTCCGGGACGCTCGACTACGGGCTGGCCGGCGCCGTGCTCGTCGAGCTCGCCGCCGACGGGCGCATCCGGCTCGCCGGCGGGCGCGTGCACGTCGACGAGACGACCGGCGCGACAGCACAAACCGGCGACCCGGTCCTCGACCACGGCCTGAGGCGCATCAGCGGGTACGGCCGCCCGGCCACCCCCAGCGAGCTCCTCGACGCCGTCCGGAGCGGCCTGCGCGACCTCGTCCTCGACGGCCTGGTCGCCCGCGGCGTGCTCCGCCGCGAGCCGCACCGCTTCCTGCTGATCCCGCTCCCCCGCTTCCCGTCCGCCAACGGCGGCCAGCCGGCGGCCGAGACCGCGACCCGCGCCCGCCTCGAAGCCCTCGGCCGGGGCGAGCCGACCGACGCCCGCACCCACACGCTGGCCACCCTCGCCGTCGCCGCCGGGCTGACCGCGTCGGCCTTCCCCGGCGTCGCCCGCGCCACCGTCGAGCGCCGCCTCGCCGAGCTGCCCGAGCCCTGGCCCGTCGCGGCCGTCCGGGAGATCCTCGACGAGGTCCAGCTGTCGATCATCGCGATCACGACGATGTTCCTGACGGGCAGCTGAGCCCGTCAGCGCTCCGACCACTCCACGTCGATGACCCGGCCGTCGGTCGCCTCGATCGCGGCCGCGTACACCTCGAGCACCCGCAACGCCACCACCGGCCAGTCGTAGCCGGCGACCACCGACCGCGCCGTGTCCACCAGGGACGCGCGGTCGTCGGGCGAGTCCAGCAGCGACGACAGCGCCGAACCCAGCGCGCCCGCGTCACCGGTCGCGAACAGGCGCCCGGCCCGGCCACCGTCGAGTACCCGCCGGAACGCGTCGAGATCGCTCGCCACGACCGGCGTGCCCGCGGCCATCGCCTCCGTCAGGATCATCCCGAACGACTCACCGCCGGTGTTCGGCGCGACGTAGAGGTCGACGCTGCGCAGCATCCGCGCCTTGTCCGGCTCCGGCACCAGGCCCAGGTAGGTCACCCGGTCGCGCAGCCCGGACGGAATACCCGCGTGCAGCTCGTCGACGTCACCCGGGCCGGCCACCAGCAACCGCAGCCCAGGGCGCGCCGGCGCCAGGGAGACGAACGCGTCCCGCAGCACCGGGAACCCCTTGCGCGGCTCCGTGAACCGCCCCAGGAAGCCCAACGACCCACCGGACCCCGGCCACCCGGCCAGCGGCAACGCCGACGCGAAGCGGGCGACGTCCACGCCGTTCGGGATCTCGACCGCGCCGCCGTCGAGGTGCTCGACCTGCACCTTGCGGGCCAGCGCGCTCACCGCGATCCGCGCCGTGATCCGTTCCAGCACCAGCCGCAGCACGCCCTGCGCCGCCGACAGCGCCCGCGACCGCGTCATCGCCGTGTGGAACGTCGCGACCACCGGGCCGCGGCTGTTGAGCACCGCCAGCATCGACAGGCTCAGCGTCAGCGGCTCGTGCACGTGCAGCACGTCGAAGTCGCCACGGTTCAGCCACCGGCGTACCCGTGCGCTGGAGATCGGACCGAACGCGATCCTGGCCACGGATCCGTTGTACGGCAAGGGAACGGCGCGCCCGGCCGGCACCACGAACGGCGGCAGCGCGGCGTCCTCGTCGGCCGGCGCCAGCACGCTCACCTCGTGCCCCAGCGCGATCAGCGCCCGCGCCAGGTCGAGCACGTGGTTCTGCACGCCGCCCGGCACGTCGAAGGAGTAAGGGCACACGATGCCGATCCGCATGCTGCCCACCTCCTCAGACCTCCGGGGTCGGCGGCTTGTCCAACCAGACCCGTTGGAGCATGTGCCAGTCCTGCGGGTGCCGGGCGATCGACGCCTCGAACATCGACGCCATCTGCTGTGTCACGTTCGACACCCGCTCCCGCAACGTGCCCGTTTCCGGCCCGGGTATCTCCACCGGATGGTTCACGTATCCGCGGAGCGACTCCTCGTCGTACCACATGTCGATCACCAGCAACGGCTTGCCCGTGCGGATCGCCAGCAACGCCGGCCCCGAGGGCATCCGCGTGCGACCACCGAAGAACTCGACCTCGACGCCGCGCGCGGACAGGTCGCGGTCGGCCAGCAGCGGCACGATCGCGCCCGCCTGCAGCCGGTCGACCAGGATGTCGAACGGCGGCCGCTCGCCGCCCGTCAGCGGGAGGATCTCCATGCCGATGCTGCGGCGGAACTCGACGAACCGCTCGTAGACCGCCTCCGGCTTGAGCCGCTCCATGACCGTGGTCAGCTTCCAGCCCATCGCGGTGACCCACGCGCCGGCGGTGTCCCAGTTGCCGGAGTGGCTGAGCGCCATGATCACGCCCGGATCGTCTTCCATGATCTTCGCGAGCATCTGCCAGTTGGCGACCCGGAAGTCGTCCAGGTGCTGCTGGTGCGTCCGCGACGGAAGGCGGAAGGCCTCTTTCCAATAGCGGGCGTACGAGCGCAGGCCGGCGCGTACGACGTCGTCGAGCTCTTCTTCCGCCATCTCCGGGCCGACGACGCGCCGCAGGTTGGCGCGCAACCGCTGCGTCCCCCTGCCGTTCTTGCGGTAGGCGTAGTCGGCCGCGCCGTTGAACAGCGAGCGCGCGACGGACTCGGGCATGCCCCGGACCAGCTTCCAGCCGGCCGCGTAGCCGAGGTCGACGGGGTTCACGGCGCCGACTTCGCGGCGGCGGCGCGATCGGCGGCGTCGAGTTGCTTCGCCTGCTTGTAGACGTGCGCCAGGCGCTGTCCGACCGTGATCGTGGAAAGCGCGGCCAGGAACCAGACGGCCGCCGCGAAGCCCCAGTCGAGGCCGAAGCCGGCCAGCAGGCCGCCGACGCCGATGATGATCAGACGTTCGGCGCGTTCCGCGATGCCGACGTTGGCCGTCATGCCGAGACCCTCGGCCCGGGCCTTCACGTACGACACGACCGCGCCGAGGACCAGGCAGACGATGCCGCCGACCACGCCCCAACGGTCGCCGCGCCCGGCCAGGATGTAGATCACCGTGCCGACGATCGCGCCGTCGGCGATGCGGTCCATCGTCGAGTCGAGCAGGGCGCCGAAGCGGGTGGACCCGCCCGACAGCCGCGCCATCGTGCCGTCGACCAGGTCGACGAGCGCGAAGACCGTGACGACGAGCGCACCGGCGACGAAATGCCCCGTAGCGCCCAGACCGACAGCGGCGCCGACCACGCCGATGGTCCCGGCGACCGTCACCGCGTTGGGAGTCACGCCCCAGGCGATGAGTCGCCGGGCGATGGGTTCGATCACGTGGGCCATCGCGGCCCGCGCGGACACCTGGAAGATCTTCGCCATGGCGCACCCACGATAACGGTGCGGCGCCCGTGACGATACGGTGCCCGCTGTTCCCGGGCGGGTCGTCCGTCACTTGCTCACCTTCGGGGTCGGGCTTGTGTACGGCGGGTTGCGGGTGTGGGATCGAGAGATGACGTGAGCTAGCTCACCCAGGGAGGTCCCCATGGCTCAGAAGGGTCAGGAGAAGGGAGTCACCGGCCCCGCGCCGGTGGTGGATGAGCCCGGCAGGGTACGCAACGTGGTGCTCGTCGGACATTCCGGGTCAGGGAAGACGACCCTCGTCGAGGCACTGCTCGCCGCGACCGGCACGATCAGCCGGGCCGGCTCGGTGACCGAGGGCACCACGACCTGTGATCACGACCCGGCCGCGGTCAAGCAGCAACGGTCGGTCAGCCTCGCCGCCGCCCCGTTCATCCACGAGGGCATCAAGGTCAACCTGCTCGACAGCCCCGGCTACGCCGACTTCGTCGGTGAGCTCCGGGCCGGGCTGCGCGCCGCCGACGCGGCGCTGTTCGTGGTGCCGGCCGCCGACGGCATGGACGCGGCGACCGCGACGCTGTGGGAGGAGTGCGCCAGCGTCGGCATGCCGCGCGCGGTCGCGGTCACCCGGCTCGACCACCAGCGCGCCGACTTCGACGAGACGGTCGCGCTGTGCCAGCGGGTGTTCGGCGACAACGTACTCCCGTTGTATCTGCCCATGCTCGGTGACGACGGCGTGTCCACGGTCGGCCTGATGGGCCTGATCACGCAGCGGGTCTTCGACTACAGCAAGGGCTATCCGCCCGAGGTGCGCGACCCCGATCCCGAGCACCTGCCGGCGATCGCCGAGGCGCGCAACGAGTTGATCGAGGGGATCATCGCCGAGAGCGAGGACGAGACGCTCATGGAGCGTTACCTCGGCGGCGAGGAGATCGACACCGAGGTGCTCATCAACGACCTCGAGACCGCGGTCGCCCGGGGCCACTTCTACCCGGTGATCCCGACCTGTGCCGAGAGCAAGGTGGGCATCGACGCGCTGCTCGAGGTGCTGACCTCGGCGTTCCCGTCGCCGCTCGAGCACGACCTGCCCGTGGTCACCGGCGTCGACGGCTCGCCGCGGCCGCCGCTGACCTGCGACCCCGACGGCCCGCTGGTGGCCGAGGTCGTGAAGACCACGATCGACCGCCACGTCGGCCGGGTGTCGCTGGTGCGGGTGTTCTCGGGCACGCTGCGCCCGGAGGCGACCGTCCACATCTCCGGGCACGGCATGGAACAGCGCGGCCACCCGGACCACGACTCCGACGAGCGGATCGCGCACATCTACTCGCCGCTTGGCTCGTCGCTGCGCGAGGTCCCGTCGTGCATCGCCGGTGACATCTGTGCGATAACGAAGTCGGGCAGTGCGGAGACGGGCGACACGATCTCGTCGAAGGACGACCCGCTGCTGGTCGCGCCGTGGGAGATGCCGGAGCCGCTGCTGCCGGTCGCGGTGGTCGCGAAGACCCGGTCCGACGAGGACACGCTCGCCAAGAACCTCGGGCGGCTGGTGGCCGGCGACCCGACGATGCGCCTGGAACGCAACCCGGAGACGCACCAGATGGTGTTGTGGTGCATGGGCGAGGCGCACGCCGACGTCGTCCTCGACCGGTTGCGGGGCGGAGGTGCCGACATCGACACCGAGCCGGTACGCGTCGCGTTGCGCGAGACGTTCGTCGCCGGCGCCAAGGGGCACGGCCGGCACGTCAAGCAGTCCGGCGGCCACGGGCAGTACGCCGTGTGCGACATCGAGGTGGAGCCGCTGGAGCGCGGTGCCGGCTTCGAGTTCGCCGACAAGGTGGTGGGTGGTGCGGTGCCGCACAACTACATCCCGTCGGTGGAGAAGGGCGTTCGCGCGCAGATGGAGCGCGGGATAATGGCCGGCTACCCGGTCGTCGACCTGCGCATCACCCTCTTCGACGGCAAGGCGCACAGCGTCGACTCGTCGGACGCGGCGTTCCAGACCGCTGGGCAGCTGGCGTTGAAGGACGCGGCGGAGAAGGGGCTGCTGACGCTGCTGGAGCCGGTCGACGAGATCGTGATCCGGATCCCGGACGCCTACGTCGGCGCCGTCATGTCTGACATGTCCAGCCGGCGCGGTCGGGTGCTGGGGACCGAGCCCGATCCGGCCGGTGGCGAGCGGACGCTGGTCAGGGCCGAGGTGCCGGCTACGGAGCTGGTGCGGTACGCGGTCGAGTTGCGGTCGATGACGTCGGGGTCGGGGACGTTCGGGCGGTCGTTCGCGCGGTACGAGCCGATGCCGAGCCATCTGGCCGAGGCGGTGCGCAAGGAGCACGCGGCCTGATCGTTACCGGGCGCGGCCGTCTTCTCGTCGGCCGCGCCCGGTTTCTTGTCGGTGGTCGTCCATACACTCTGGGCCATGGACGGGCTCTCGATCGCGCGGCTTCGGATGCATCAGCAGCATCTCTCCGGGCCGTCGTGCGCCGATCCGCCGTCGGTGGTGCGGCGGCTGGGGTGCGTGCAGTCGCAGGAATACGCGGTGGCCAAGTGGTCGCTGGCGCAGCGGTGCGCCCCCGGGGTCGTCGACGCCGACGTGCAGCGGCTGCTCGACGACGGCACGATCCTGCGCACGCACATCCTGCGCCCGACGTGGCATTTCGTGCTGGGTGCGGAGCTCGGCTGGATCCAGGCGCTGACCGGGCCGCGGGTGCACGTGTTCAACGGCTACTACAACCGCATGCACGAGTTGGATCCTGACACCGCCGAGCGCACGAACGCCGTCATCGTCGCGGCGCTGAGCGGCGGCAACCACCTGACGCGCCCGGAGCTGGGCGCGGCGCTGGCGAGCGCCGGTTTCGCGGCGACGGGCAACAAGCTGGGCTACGTGGTGATGTTCGCGGAGCTGTCGGGGCTCATCGCCAATGGGGTGCGGCGAGGCAAGCAGCACACTTACGCGCTGGTGTCCGAGCGGGTGGCGGCGCCGGTGTCGCTGTCTCCGGAGGAGGGCCTGGCGGAGCTGACGCGGCGCTACTTCACGAGCCACGGGCCGGCGACGGTCAAGGACTTCGCGTGGTGGTCGAGCCTGACGGTGAAGCAGATCAAGCAGGGCATCGCTCTGTGCGGGCCGGCGTTGACCAGCGCGGAGGTCGACGGCCGCACGGTGTGGTTCGCCGCCGACGGCCCGGAGCCCGCTCCCCCACCGGCGGCGGCGCTGCTGCAGGGCTACGACGAATACGTGGTGGCCTTCAGCGACACCAAATACGCCTACAACCTGGCGGGCCTGGCACCGGCGCCGGGGCAGTACAACGAGAACTCGATGTTCCACCCGATCGCCTTCGACGGCCAGATCGGCGCGTTCTGGCGGCGCAAGCTGACGGCGAAGAGCATCACGCTGGAGGTCGACCTGTTCGCGGAGCCGACGGCGCGGCAGCGCAAGGCGCTGACGGAGGAGGCAGAACGCTATGGGGCCTTCGCCGGCCTACCGGTGACACTGACCTTCGTCTGACGCCGCGGAGGTTGGCATGGACAACCGGCGCGAGGCTCCCGGGCCTCGATCTCGGCCAGCTCCGCGCGTGGCTACCAACCGCCCGGTCAGCAGGCGGTAGGCAACGCCGGGTGGGCCTGTGGTCCGACAGCACAGGGCGATAGGACCGATGGCCAGGCCGACAACGTCTCGGTCCCGGGCGGGAGGGTGCCGTTGAGGTCGGCCCGGCCCGGCCGCCGAGTCACGGACGAGCCGCCTTGTGGCCCGCGGCCGCAGTGCCACCTACCGGGTCACGGGCCGGATGGCGGCCTCGGCGATCAGAGCGGGTGAGGGCAATGGATGCGATGACCTCAGACACGATCGACGAGATCGAAGGCGTCCGCGAGCCGGATCCAGGTGATCCCCTACGGCCGCCCCGGCTGATCGCCTCCGTCATGCTCGGTCTCGGCCGCGCGCTCGGCGCGGACGCCACGACCCTCGTCCGACGCTGCGTCGCCCTGCGGCGAAAGCCGTTGGCGAGTTCGCCAGCGAGGAGGCCGTCCCGGTCCTGCCGCCGATCGTCATGACCGTCTTGGCCGACGATCCGCTTGTCGAAGGCGACTTCTACCCTGGCGACCTGCTGGTTGCTGTGGGCCGACTGCCCGCTTCGGCGTGGCGCGGTGCGGCTCTGGACCGGGCTCGGCTGTCCGAGACGCTTCGCGGCAGGCACGCCCTCCACACGGACGTCCGCGACGCCGTTGCCGCGTTTCTCCACAGCGGCGCCTGAGACACCCGCGGCTGGTCTCCGGCGGCGCTGACTTGGTCCGCGAGATGCTCAGCCCGTCGTCGGTCGGAGGCGTCACCGTGTGCTGTCGGTGGGCGCGGGTCGGGACGCCGGTGGACGGTTGGGCGGTCAACGCGGCGAGCGGGCCTCCAGGAGGTGGGCGCCGGGGCCGCGGGCGCTCAGTTCGTCGTCCGGGTTGACCAGGGCGCACTCGTCGAAGGACAGGCAGCCGCAGCCGATGCAGCTGGTGAAGCGGTCGCGCATGCGTTGCAGCTGGGTGATGCGGTCGTCCAGGGCCGCCTGCCAGCATTCCGACGCCCGCAGCCAGAACTCCCGGGTCGGCGGCTGGCCCTCCGGCAGGAAGCCGAGCACCTCGCCCACCTGGGCCAGCGGGATGCCGACGCGCTGCGAGGCGCGGATGAACGCCACCCGGCGCAGCGTCGTCCGGTCGTAGCGGCGTTGGTTGCCCGTCGTGCGGCGACTGGAGATCAGGCCTTGGCGCTCGTAGAAGCGCAGCGCCGACTGTGGGACGCCGCTGCGGTCCGACAGCTCGCCGATCGTCAGCTCCTTCGCGGGTGGCATCGCGCCAGCCTAGCTTGACTTGAACAAATGTTGAGGTTTGAGGGTGGAGGCATGACCGACTCCAAGGGCACCATCCTCGTCATCGGCGGCACCGGAAACATCGGGCGCCGTCTCGTCGAACACCTGCGGGGTGCGCCGGTGCGGGTGCTCGCGCGACGACCGGCCGCCGCGCTGGTTCCCCCGGGCACCGCCGTTGTTCGCGGCGATCTCCGCGATCCGGCCAACCTCGCGGCGGCGCTCGACGGGGTCGACCGGGTCTTCCTGCTGTGGCCCTCGCTGGACGCCGCCGGGATCGATCAGGTGGCGGCGACGCTGGCCGGCGCGGGCGTCCGCCACGTGGTCTACGTCTCGGCACTCCAGGTCACCGACGACAACCGGGGCACCGTCGGCGTCTGGGGCACGGTCGAGCAGGCGGTCGTGGACGCCGGGCTCGGCTACACGTTCCTGCGGGCCGGCGGGCTCGCCACCAACACACTCGGCTGGGCGCCGGCCGTGCGGGCCGGGCAGACCGTCCGCATCCCGTACCCGGCCGCGCAGCGATCGTTGATCCACGAAGCGGACATCGCGGCCGTCGCCGCCGCGGCGCTCACCGCGGGCGCTCAGCACATCGGACAGTCCTATGTCCTCACCGGGCCGGCGGTGATCAGCCAGGCCGACCAGGTAGCGGCGATCGGCGACGCCATCGGGCGCGAGGTGCCGTTCGTGGCGCAGCCACCCGACGAGGCCCGGGCCGAGATGGCGGCCTGGGCCGAGCCGGCGTGGGCCGACAACGCCCTGGCCTACTGGGCGTCGCTCGTCGACCAACCCGAGCCGGTGACGGACACCGTGGAGCGGATCCTCGGCCGACCGGCCCGCTCCTTCGCGCGCTGGGCGGCCGACCACGCCGACGACTTCCGCGTGCTCGGCACGCGGGAGGTCGCCGACCGCTACGTCGGCGCGTTCCGCGCGGGCCGGATGGACCACGCCCTGCGGCTCGCATCGCCCGACGTGGTCCGGGTGGCACCGCTGGAGCCGGGCGGCGCCGAGCACCACGGCCTGGACGACATCATGACGCACAGCCAGCAGCTCAACGCCGACCTGGAAATCCACGCCGTGACCGTCGAGGGACCGTTCGTCGGCGGCGACCGGTTCGCGGTCCGCTTCACCTTCGACGAAACCGACCACGGCGCCGGCGGCCACCGCCGGACGACGACGAAACAGTCGCTCTACACCGTCACCGACGGCGCCATCACCCGGGAGGAGGTGTTCTACCTCGACAGGGCGTAGGACGTCAGGACGGGCGGGAGGCCAGGCCCGTACATCGTGCGGCGGTGCGGAGCTTGTTCTCGATCGTCTTCTTCGCCGCGCCCGAAACCAGGACCGGCTGGCCTGTGCCCGAGACCGTTGCCGGTAGGAACGTGTTGCTTACCACCTTGCGGCCGCGGACCGTCAGCTTCAGGACGCCCGAGTCCGTGCTGTGGGAGTTGCCGTACCAGAGGAAGTTGCCTAATCCATAGTGGACGTACGTCGAGCCCAGCCAACCGTCCGTCAGCAGCGTGTGCGCGTGCGTGCCCAGCACGATGTCGGCACCCGCCGTCGACATGCGTTGTGCGAACGTCTTCATCTGGCCGCTCGGGCACGAGCTGCCCTCCACGCCCCAGTGCATGAACACGATGACCAGGTCCGCCTTCGCGCGGGCCGCTTTCACCGCCGCCGTCGCCCTGGCCGCGTCGAAGGCCATCGCGACGCCCGGGCGCGTCGCCGTCGGTTTCCATTGGGCCGACAGCTCGCCGACCTGTGACATGCCCAGCACCGCGATGCGGACGCCCTTGACCTCGGTGAGCCAGGGGGCGTACGCCTCGTCGATGTCGCGCCCCGCCCCGAAGATCGGGTACTCCGCCGAAGCGGCCGAGTCGAGCGTGTCGAGCAGCCCCACCCGGCCGTAGTCGAGCGCGTGGTTGTTGGCCACCGACGCCGCGTCGACGCCGGCCGCGCGCAGGGCCGCGTAAGCGCTGTCCGGCGCCCGGAAGTGGAAGCGCTTCGGTTCCGGCGTGCCCCGGCCCGTCACCGCCGTCTCCAGGTTGACGATCGTCAGGTCCGCGTCCGACAGCGTCGATCTGATCTTGCCGAACGCCGTCTCCGGCCGGTCCAGCAGCGCCAGCGTCCGCCCCGTGAAGTGCACGTCCCCCGCGAACGCCAGCGTCAGGTCGGCGGGCGGTGCCGGCGAGGCGGTCGGCGCGATGGACGGGGCGGCAGGCGTCGAGCCCGAGCGCCACCGCGGCTCACCGGCCGGCTCGCCGGCACAGCCGGCGGTCAGCGCCGCCACCAGCAGGACCACCGCCCGCGCCCGACCACGTCTCATGGCGAGAGGGTACGAGAGGGCGGCTCGTTTTCTCCGCCCCGAACGGCTCAGACCTTGTGGTAAACCGTCCAACTGTTGCCGCCGTCGCCGACGTAGAAGAACCACAACCCGACGACACCGGCCTCGTCCCGCAAGCTGGACAGCTCCGGACCCGCCATGGCGGTGGGCGCACCCGCGATCAGCTCGAGCTCGAGAACCACCTCCCCGCTCGGGGTGATCCGCCAGGTGCCGGCCGCGTCGGCACCGGACGCCGAGCGGTCGAAGTCGGGCGGCAGGACCATGTCGACCAGCGGCACGGGCAGGTCGTTGGCGATCACCGAGCCGTCGGACCCGAAGAAGAGCACCCGGGTGGTGCCGCCCCACCACGTGCCGACGAGCGACGAGTCCGTCATCGCGACCGAGTCGCCGTAGCCCTCCAGGACGTCGCCGAGCGCGCACCCGGCGGCCACGACCAGCACCAGGGCCAGCGCGACCGCGCGCCTCACTCCGTGGCCCAGGCGTCCGAGAGCAGGTCGCGGGTGTCCGTGAGCAACTGGGGCAGCACCTTGGTCTGCCCGACGATCGGCATGAAGTTGGCGTCGCCGCCGTACCTCGGCACCACGTGCTGGTGCAGGTGGCCCGCGATGCCGGCGCCGGCGACCGAGCCCTGGTTGATGCCGATGTTGAAGCCGTGCGCGCCGCTGACGCGGCGGATCGTCCGCATCGCGTCCTGGGTGAACGACGCCACCTCCGCCACCTCCTCGTCGGTGAGGTCGGTGTAGTCGGCGACGTGGCGGTAGGGGCAGATCAACAGATGCCCGGGGTTGTACGGGTAGAGGTTGAGCACCGCGTAGACGACCTTGCCGCGGGCCACCACCAGGCTCTCGGCGGCCGGCAGATGGGGCGCCCGGTCGAACGGGCACCCCTCGTCGGACTTGTCCCCGCCGCCCTTGATGTAGGCCAGCCGGTGCGGTGTCCAGAGCCGGTCTAGCCCGTCCGGCTGGCCCGGGTTGCCGATCATGCGGCCGACGGCGACACGTTCGTCCGCGACCGCACGATCGACACGACGTGCTCGACCGCCTCGGCCAGCGGCACGCCGTTGCGCTGCGACCCGTCGCGGTAGCGGAACGAGACCGTCGAACCGGACACGTCGTCGTCACCGGCGATCGCCATGAACGGGATCTTCTGCTGCTGCGCCGTGCGGATCTTCTTCTGCATGCGGTCGTCGGACGTGTCGACCTCGGCCCGGATCCCCTCGGCCCGCAGCGCGTCGACGAACGACTGGAGATAGCCGGCGTGGTCGTCGCGGATCGGGATGCCGACCACCTGCACCGGCGACAGCCACGCCGGGAACGCGCCCGCGTAGTGCTCGGTCAGGATGCCGAAGAACCGCTCGATCGAGCCGAACAGCGCCCGGTGGATCATCACCGGCTGCTGCCGGGTGCCGTCGGCCGCCTGATATTCCAGGCCGAACCGCGCGGGCTGGTTGAAGTCGACCTGGATCGTCGACATCTGCCAGGTGCGGCCGATCGCGTCGCGCGCCTGCACCGAGATCTTCGGGCCGTAGAAGGCCGCCCCACCCGGGTCGGGCACGAGCTCCAGTCCCGAGTCACGGGCGGCGGCCTCCAGGTGGGCGGTCGCCTCGGCCCAGTCCGCGTCGTCACCGATGAACTTCGGCGAATCGTCCTTGGTGGACAGCTCGAGGTAGAAGTCGGAGATGCCGTAGTCGCGCAGCAGGTCGAGCACGAAGGACAGCAGCGACCGCAGCTCGCCGGGCATCTGCTCCCGGGTGCAGTAGATGTGCGAGTCGTCCATCGTCAGGCCGCGCACCCGGGTCAGGCCGTGCACGACGCCCGACTTCTCGTAGCGGTAGACCGTGCCGAACTCGAACAGCCGCAGCGGCAGCTCCCGGTAGGACCGCCCGCGCGCCTTGAAGATCAGGTTGTGCATCGGGCAGTTCATCGGCTTCAGGAAGTATTCCGCGCCCTCGAGCTGCATGGGCGGGAACATCGTGTCCTTGTAGTACGGCAGGTGCCCGGACGTCTCGAACAGGTGGCCCTTGGTGATGTGCGGGCTGTTGACGAACTCGTAGCCCGAGACCTCGTGCCGCAGGCGCGAGTAGCTCTCCAGCTCGCGCCGGATGATGCCGCCCTTCGGGTGGAACACCGCGAGGCCCGAGCCGATCTCGTCGGGGAACGAGAAGAGGTCGAGGTCCGCGCCGAGCTTGCGGTGGTCGCGGCGCGCGGCCTCCTCGAGCAGCTTCTGGTACGCCTTCAGCGCGTCCCGGGTCGGCCACGCCGTCCCGTACACCCGCTGCAGTTGGGGGTTCTTCTCGGAACCGCGCCAGTAGGCGGCGGCCGTGCGCATCAGCTTGAACGCGCCGATCAGCCGCGTGTTGGGCAGGTGTGGGCCGCGGCACAGGTCGGACCAGCAGGTCTTGCCGCTCTCGGCGTCGACGTTGTCATAGATCGTCAGCTCGCCGCCGCCGACCTCGACGGTCTCCTCGGAGTCGAGCTCCCCGGTGCCCTTGATGTCGACCAGCTGCAGCTTGTAGGGCTCGTCGGCCAGCTCCTCGCGCGCGTCGGATGCCGAGGCGAACACCCGCCGGCGGAACCGCTGCCCCGACTTGATGATCTCCTGCATGCGCTTCTCGAGCTTGGCCAGGTCGTCGGGCTGGAACGGCTTGGCGACGTCGAAGTCGTAGAAGAAGCCGTTGTCGATCGGCGGGCCGATGCCGAGCTTGGCCTCGGGAAACACGTCCTGCACGGCCTGCGCGAGCACGTGCGCGGTCGAGTGCCGCAGCACGTTGAGACCGTCGGGCTCGTCGATCGCCACCGGGGTCACCGTGGTGTCCGCGGAGGGCACCCAGTCGAGGTCGCGCAGGCGGCTCTCGCCGTCACGCACGACGACGATCGCCTTGGGCCCGGTCATCGGCAGGCCGGCCGCGGCCACCGCGTCGGCCGCCGTCGTCCCCGCGGCGACGACGACGGGGTCGGCCACGGCGGGGGTGCGGGATGCGGACACGGCGGATCTCCTCGGTCGAAGGACGTTTGGGTAAATGCTAGTCATCACGCCTGGCACCGCTGCGGTCAGCCGGACCCGGGGGTTACATTCAGGCCGTGAGCCCGTCGGACATGATCTCCGCCCTCAAGCGCCGCTACCAGACGTTCTCGACGACCCAGCCGGTCGTCCCGTTCGCCGTCGTGCCAGCCGGGGGATCCCCGCAGGTGCTCGGCAACGGCGATCCCGTGTTCACCCTCACCGTCAAGGACCCGCGCGCCGCCAAGGCGCTGGGCTCCCTCGACCAGCTCGGTGTCGCGATCGCCTACCTGCAGGGTTGGCTGGACGTCGACGGCGACCTGGCCGCCGCGCTGAAGATGCGCAAGTTCTTCAACGACTTCCACCCGATCGCCTACCTGTCCCGGTTCACCCCGGCCGCCCTGTTCCAGGGGCGCAAGGAAAATGACCGGCAGGCCATCTCGCAGCACTACGACGAGGACAGCGAGTTCTTCCTGACGTTCCTCGACACCCGGCACCGCTGCTACACCGAAGGCGTGTTCGCCAGCGACGACGAGCCGCTCGAGGACGCGATGACCCGCAAGATGGACCTCGCGCTGGAAGCGATCGAGGTCAAGCCCGGCGACCGGGTGCTGGAGGTCGGCGGCGGCTGGGGCGCGTTCTCCGAGCACGCCGCCCGGCGCGGCATCGACGTGACGACCACCACACTCGCGGTCGAGTCGGAGCGCTATCTCAAGGACCTGTTCGCCCGCGAGCAGCTGCCGGTGAACGTGGTGCGCCAGCACATCTTCGGCTACCGCAGCGACCAGAAGTTCGACGCGATCGTCAACATGGGCGTCACCGAGCACCTGCCCGACTACAAGACGACGCTGGCGAAGTACGCGGAGCTGCTCAAGCCCGGCGGCAAGGTCTACCTGGACGCGCTGGCGATGCGCCGCAAGCACGGCATCTCGACGTTCATGAAGCGCTACATCTACCCGGGCAACTCGGCGCCGCTGCTGCTTCATCAGTACCTGCGCCAGGTCGCCCGCTCGCCGTTCGAGCTGATCAGCCTCGACGACGACCGGCACAACTACTACCTGACCTGCCGGGAGTGGGCGAAGCGCCTCGACGAACGCCGCGACGAGATCGTGGCCCGCTGGGGTGAGCCGCTCTACCGCCGGTTCCGGCTGTTCCTCTGGGGTTCGGCGGCCGGCTTCGACACCGGGCTGGTCCAGGCCTACCGGTGGGTGCTGAAGATGCCGGGGGCTCCCGCCTAGGCCCTGCTTCGTATCTGGGGTCGAGACGAGGCGGAGTCCAGGTGTCGGCCGCCGTGCGGTCAGGCGGCGCCTGGGCCCGCCGCAGCCCGGCACCAGATACGAAAAAGGGCCTAGGTCTGCGGCGGCCGGAGACCGTCCAGCACGAAGCCGAGCAGCCGGTCGGCCATCTCGGGGGCGGTCTCGGTCGCCAGCACCACGCCGTGCACGAGGCGCAGCACGTCGTCGGGGTCGACGTCCTTGCGGATGTCGCCCGCCTCCTGCGCGCGTTCGAGCAGGTCACCAGCCGCGTCGCGCATCAGGCTCTTGCACTCGAGCATCGTGGGTGAGCCGGTGCCGAGCATCCGCTTGACCGCGGTGCCGACGCCGCGCTTGGCCTTGATGTGGTCGAACTGCAGCCGCAGCCAGCGGGCGAACGCCTCGCCGGGCGGGTACTCGTCGCCCAGGGCCCGGCCGCGCTGGGCCAGCGACTCGATGTCGGTGCGGTAGACCGTCGCGAGCAGCGTCTCCCGGTCGGGGAAGTGCCGGTAGAGCGTGCCCGGGCCGACTCCGGCCCGGCGGGCGATCTCGTCGAGGGTCGTCTTCTCGCCGTGCTCGGCGAACGTCTCCCGGGCGGCCGTCATGACGCGCTCACGGTTGCGGCGCGCGTCGGCGCGCAGCGGACGATCGGTGGTCACCGCTTCCGCACCTCCCCTGGTCGCTGTGTGTCAGCACACTATTTCCGGAGACTGTCTCCGGATAGTGTTGCGAAATCGGAGACGTCCTCCATATGCTAGCTCACGAGCTAAGCGGAGACGATCTCCGTTTCCACGCCTCTCGGGGGAAGAGAATCTTGTCCACGCAAACGTCCGTGCCGGCGATCACCAGCAGCGCCGGCACCGAGGCCCGGGCACCGGGCCGGCTCGCGCTGTTGATCATCGTGGCGTGCCAGCTCATGCTGGTCGTCGACGGCACGGTCATGAACGTCGCGCTGCCACACATCCAGGAGGGCCTGGGCTTCTCCACCGCCGGCCTGTCCTGGGTGATCAACGCCTACACGCTGACCTTCGGCGGCCTGCTGCTGCTGGGCGGCCGGGCCGGCGACATCCTCGGCCGGCGCCGGCTGTTCATCGCCGGCATCGCGCTCTTCACGGTCGCGTCCCTGGTCGGCGGCCTGGCACCGAACGCGACCTGGCTGCTGGTCGCCCGCGTCGTCCAGGGCGTCGGTGCCGCGATGGCCGGCCCCAACACGATCGCCCTGATCTCCACCACGTTCACCGAGCCGCGCCAGCGGATCCGGGCGCTCGCCCTGCTCTCGGCCATGGCCAGCGCGGGCTTCGCGATCGGCCTGATCCTCGGCGGCGTGCTCACCGACGTGCTGTCCTGGCGCTGGGTGCTGTTCATCAACGTGCCGTTCGGCATCGCCGCGGTGCTGCTCGCGCCCCGGCACGTCCGGGAGCCGGAGCGCCATCCGGGCCGCCTGGAGTGGCCCGGCGCGGCCACCGCGACCCTCGGCATCGGCGCGCTGACCTACGGCTTCATCCACGCCTCCACGCACGGCTGGACCGCCGGCCAGACGCTGACCTCGCTGGGACTCGGCGTGCTTATGCTCGTCGCGTTCCTCGCCATCCAGATGCGGTCCGCGCAGCCGCTCGTACCGCTGCGGCTGTTCAAGGACCGCAACCGGGCGGTGGGTTACGTCGGCTTCATGCTGGCACCCGCCGCGATGATGTCGGCGTTCTACTTCCTGACGCAGTACGTCCAGATCGTGCTGCACTTCGGGCCGCTGGCCACGGGCCTCGCGTTCCTGCCCATGGCCGGGTCGGTGTTCGCTGTCAGCCGGGTCGTGCCGCGGGTGCTGCACCGGATCGGCCCGCGCCCGCTCGCCCTGACCGGCGCGCCGCTGATGGTCGCGGGCCTGGCCTGGCTGACCCAGCTCACCACGACCAGCTCGTACGCCGGCTCGCTGCTCGGCCCGATGTTCCTGCTCGGTCTCGGCGGCGGCCTGATCTTCGTGCCGCTGACCCCGGTGATCATGGGATCGGTCGAGCCGCGGGACGCGGGTGTCGCCGGCGGCGTGCTGCAGACCATGCAGCAGGTCGGCGCGACCCTCGGCCTGGCCGTGCTGATCGCGGTGTTCGGCGCGGCGGTCGGGCCGGCGGGTGCCGCGGGCGCGACCGACCCGGTCAGCTTCGTGCACGGCATGAACGTCGCGAACGTGGTCTCCGTGGTGATCGCGGCCGGCCTGGTCGTGGTGGCGCTGAGCTTCCGCTCGGTCCGCCGGCCGGCCGCGCAGCCCGAGCCGGACCTGGTCGTCGAACCGGCATAGGGGCAGCGGAGATCCAGGGGGAACGACGGGTCATGGGCGGTTTCGCCCATGACCCGTCGTCGTTTGGGAAAGATGCCCTCATGGATGGTTCACGTTCCCGGGTGCTGGACTGGATCGACGCCTACGAGCAGGCGTGGCGCACGCCCGGCACCGACGGCCTGGCCGACGTCTTCACCGCCGACGCCCGCTACGCGCAGGGCCCTTACGCGCAGCCCGTCGTGGGCCTGCCGGCGATCGCGGTCATGTGGGAGGCGGAGCGGGCGAGCGCGGCCGAGCCGTTCACGATGACCAACGAGATCGTCGCGGTCGACGGCGACACGGCGGTGGTGCGGGTCGAGGTGCACTACGCGGAACCCGAACCGCACGAGTACCGCGACCTGTGGGTGATCCGGCTCGCCTCCGACGGGCGATGTCGGGAATTCGAGGAATGGCCGATCTCCCCGCCGAACCAAGGGCTTATGTCCGATTAAGACGGTGTAAGTCCGGCTATTCGGGCGCAGCCAACCGAATGACGGACAGCGTGCCCGCTCGCCGACTTGCCAAGGGCAGTAGGTTCTTCACGTGGCCACGGTCCTGCTGGTCGAAGACGACCATGTCGTACGCGGCGCCATGCTGCGGTCCCTCGCCGACCGCGGGCATGCGGTCCACGCGGTCGGCACCGCTCTCGACGCCCTCCGCCGGGTCGCCGCCGAAACGCCCGATCTGGTCGTTCTCGACCTGGGTCTGCCCGACCTCGACGGCGCCGACGCGCTGCGCATGCTCCGCGGCATCACCGACGTGCCCATCATCATCGCCACCGCGCGCGACGACGAGCAGGGCATCGTGCGGCTCCTGCGGGCCGGCGCCGACGACTACATGGTCAAACCGTTCACCGGCGCCCATCTCGACGCCCGGATCACCACCGTGCTGCGGCGCGTGGGCCGGGCCAGCCGCACGGTCGCGCCCGCGGTGCACGAGGTCGGGGGCTTGCGCGTCGACGTCGGCGAGCGCAGCGCACAGCTCGACGGTGAGGCGCTCGCGCTGACCCGGAAAGAGTTCGACCTGTTGGCCTACCTCGCGGCACGCCCGGGCCGGGTAGTCTCCCGCCGGGAGTTGTTGGAGGAGGTATGGCGCCAGCCGTCCGTCGGCGAGGACCAGACGATCGACGTTCATCTGTATTGGCTACGCCGCAAGCTGGGCGAGTCCGCGGCGAAACCCCGCTACCTGCGCACCGTGCGGGGGGTCGGGTTCCGGCTGGTGGCCCCCGACTGAGGCCGGCGCTGGCCGCACTCGCGGCCGGCATGACGACCGTCGTCGCCCTGGCGTTCCTCATTCCGCTCGGCATCGCGATCCAGCGGGACAACCGCGAGGACGCGCTGTCCGAGGCTGCCCGCCGCAGTGGCATCGTGGCCGGGGCGCTGGCCGTCACCACCGACGCCGACAAGCTCGGCACGGCGATCCAGGCCGCCGGCGGCGACGTCCACGTGCACGGAATCGAGGCCGGCGCGAAGTCGCGGGCCGCGGGCGTCGACATCGAGCGCGCCTCCGCCGGCGACCAGCCCGTGGTCGTCGACGTCGACGGCGGCGCGCTGCGGCTCGAGCCGGTCCGGGTCGGCAACCGGATCGCGGTGATCGAGGTCTTCGTCGCCGACCCGGTCCTCTCCGGCGGCTCCGGACAGACGTGGCTGCTGCTGTTCGGCATCGCGCTGGCCCTGGTCGTGGTCACCGTGATCGTGGTCGACCGGATCGCCGGCCGGGCGGTCGGCGCGGCCCGCACGCTGGCCAACGCGGCGGTCGGGCTCGGCGACGGCGACCTGACCACCCGGGTGCGCCCCAGCGGCCCGCGCGAGCTGGCCGAGGCCGGGCTGGCCTTCAACCGGATGGCCGAACGGCTCAGCGTCACCCGCACCGACGAGTTCGAGCTGGTCGCCGACCTCTCGCACCGGCTGCGTACGCCGCTGACGGTGTTGCGCCTCGACGCCGACGCCCTCGACTCCGACGACACCAGCATCGGCTCGTTCAGCGAGGCCGAGCTCGACCGGCGGCGCACGATCCGGCGGATCCGGCAGGCGATCGTCACGCTCGAGGGCGAGATCGACGTGCTGATCAAGACGACCCGCAAGACCATCTCGCAGGACGTCGGGCCGGGCAGCTGCGACGCGAGCGAGGTGGTCCGCGAGCGGATGGTGTTCTGGTCGCAGCTCGCAGACGACCAGAACCGCCCGCACCGCGTGGTCGGCGCGCACACCCGCATGCCGGTGCCCGTGCCCCGGGCCGAGCTGGCCGCCGCGATCGACGCGGTGATCGGCAACGTGTTCCGCTACACGCCGCAGAGCACCGCGTTCGAGGTCGCGATCTCGCGCCGGGACGGGTACGTCGCGGTCCGCGTCGACGACGCCGGCCCCGGCATCGCCAACCCCGAGCGGGCCCTGCGCCGCGGCGCCAGCGACCGCGGCTCGACGGGCCTGGGCCTCGACATCGCCAAGCGGGTCACGCTGCAGGCCAGGGGCTCGGTGAGCATCGACCGGGCGCACCAGCTCGGCGGCGCCAGCGTGGTCATGCTGCTGCGCGACCCGGACGCCCCGGAGAAGCAGGTCAGCCGGTTCGGCCTGGTCGGCCGCCTGGCCCGCGAGCCCGCCGCGCGCCGCCGCCAGAAGCGCGGCGAGTAGCCCCTTCCGGAGACGATCGACGGGCGGCGATACTGTCGCGGTGAAGCCCAGCCTCCGCCGCGCCGCCGCTCCCCTGCTCGCCGCGCTCCTCGCGCTGCTGCTCTGGCCGCCGGCACCGGCCGCCGCACACGGCGGCGCGAAGATCACCGTCAACCACGACGGCCGCGGCTCGGTCTGGGTGAACGTGACCTACGAGGACGGCCACCCGGCGGAGGGCTTCGTCGACGCCACGCTGAGCGCCAAGGAGGCCGACGGCACGGCGGTGGCGCCGGCCAAAATGGTGCAGTCGTCGGCGCCGGGGACGCTGGTCTACATGAGCACGCTGCCGGCGGGCGA
The DNA here is from genome assembly GCF_040654855.1 of Asanoa sp. NPDC050611. NCBI lineage: Bacteria > Bacillati > Actinomycetota > Actinomycetes > Micromonosporales > Micromonosporaceae > Asanoa > Asanoa sp. NPDC050611. Next base: position 458 of record NZ_JBFAIU010000051.1, on the reverse strand, counting down.
GTGGGCGGTCACGGTCGAGTTCGGCCCGCCGATCGCCCGCACCTGCACCGCGGCGTTCCAGGTCGGCACGACCAACAACACGCAACAGTCCAACTGCGACGCACCCACTCCCCTGGCCGCCTCGGCACCCGCGACCGAGACCGCCGGCGGCGGCAACGGCACCGCGTGGCTGCTGATCGGGGTCGCTGCCGTCGGCGGCCTGGTCGTCGCGACCATCGCCCTGGTGCTGCGCCGGCGCCGTGACGCGGAGCGGGCCGAGGCTGCCGCGGCCGCGCGCCGCAAGCCCAAGGCGACGGCGAAGCGCTAGGTCCCGGGTCCGCGGTGGGCGCGACCGTCGCTCCCGCCGGACACCGCCCGCTGCGCTTCGCTGCCACGCCCGCCGTTGGTCGGCCAGAACGAAGACGGTCTTGACCCTTGACGGTGGCGGCCGACTACCGCTGATGCCCGACGGCGCGCCC
>NZ_JBFAIU010000050.1:0-32603 GCF_040654855.1 Asanoa sp. NPDC050611 | reverse complement strand
CGCTCATAGGTCTCCAGGCTCCGGATGAACATGTCCAGGCCGAACGCGAAGCGCTCCGCGCTGTCGGCCTGGACCAGTTCCTCGGCGTACGTCGCCAGGGACGGAAACCGGTCGCGCGGCAGCGACTGGTAGTAGGCCTTGATCTCGTCTAGGCGGTCGCGGAACACCGCGGCCGCCTCGTTCGTCTCTCCGTAGCGCGCGACGATCAGCGCGCCCTCGTAGGCGTCGGCGGCGATGTAGAGCGACAGCGAGTCGGCCGCCCGGGCCGCGACGTAGGGCGGCACCCCGCCGGCCAGCATGATCGCGAGCATGCCCTCGCCCAGCCGCAGCGCGTGGTAGCCCACGGGCAGGTTGCCCAGGCTCAGCCGGGCGATGTCGCGGTGGTTGGCGTGCGCGCGCTGGATCTCGTGTGCCAGCTCGCGCAGTTGGTCCTGCCAGCGGGCCGGGTCCGGCTCGGGGATCCGGATCTCGCTGAGCACGCGCTCCCGGACGAGGTCGAGCAGCTCCTCCTTGTTGGCCACGTGGGCGTAGAGCGACGCCGCGCCCGTGTGCAGCTCCTCCGCGACCCGCCGCATGCTCACCGCGTCGAGGCCCTCGGTGTCGAGCACCCTGAGGGCGGCGTCGACGATCCGGTCGGCGGTCAGCGGCTCGCGGCTCGGCGCGGGCGCGCGTTTCGCTTTCTTCCACGGCGGTGTCGGCAGGACGTCGGTCACGGCGAACATCGTACTTGACGCGAACAGCGTTCGAGCGTAGAACGATGTTCGTTGTGTTTCGAACGCCGTTCGTCTCCGGGGGAGCCTGACATGTCCGTCGCCACCGCGCCCGTCGTCGCCACCGCCGACCCGCCCGCGTACCGCTGGCGCTGGGTCGCCCTGTTCGCGATCCTCACCGCCGAGGTCATGGACCTCCTCGACGCTCTGGTCACGACCATCGCCGGGCCGACCATCCGGGCCGACCTGGGCGCCCCGGAGAGCACGATCCAATGGCTCGCCGCGGGCTACACGCTGGCGATGGCGGTTGGCCTCGTCACCGGCGGCCGCCTCGGCGACCTGTTCGGGCGCCGGCGGATGTTCCTGGTCGGCACGGCCGGCTTCGTCGCGGCGTCGCTGCTGTGCGCGCTGGCGCAGGGGGAGGGGACGCTGGTCACGGCCCGCGTGCTGCAGGGCCTCTTCGGCGCGGTGCTGCTTCCGCAGGGCCTCGGCCTGATCAAGGAGATGTTCCCGCCGCACCAGGTGGGCGCCGCGTTCGGGCTGTTCGGGCCGGTGATGGGGCTGTCCGCGGTCGGCGGGCCGATCCTCGCGGGCTGGCTGGTCTCCGCCGACCTGTTCGGGCTCGGTTGGCGGATGATCTTCCTGATCAACCTGCCGATCGGCCTGCTGGGCCTGGTGCTGGGCGCGCGGTTCATGCCCAGGTCCCGCGACGCGTCCGCGCCACGGCTGGACGTGGCCGGCGTCGGCCTGGTCTCGGCGGCGATGTTCCTGCTGGTCTACCCGATCGTGCAGGGCCGCGAGCTCGGCTGGCCGGCGTGGACGTTCGCCTCGATGGTCGTGGCGCTGGTGGTGTTCGGCGTCTTCGGCTGGTGGGAGGCCCGGCGGCAGCGGCGCGGGTTCGACCCGCTGGTGGTGCCGACCCTGTTCCGCAAGCGGGCGTTCACCGGCGGCCTGGTGGCCGGCACGGCGTTCTTCGCCGGCCTGCTCGGCTTCAGCCTGGTGCTCACGCTGTATCTGCAGCTCGGCCTGGGCTACTCGCCACTGAAGACGGGCCTGACCGGCGTACCGCAGGCCGTCGGCGTGGTGGTCGGCTTCGGACTGTCCGCGGCGGGCGGCCTGGCCCGCCGCCACGGGCGCCTGGTGCTGCAGGCGGGCGTCGCCGTGATGGCGCTGGCGGCCCTGGGACTCCTGGCGACGATCCACGGCACGTCCACGGTGACGCCGTGGCGGCTCGCGCCGGTGCTGGCCGCGTTCGGCATCGGCATGGGCCTGGCGATGGCGCCGTTCTTCGACATCATCCTGGCGGGGGTGGAGCCCCGGGAGAGCGGCTCGGCGTCGGGCGCCCTCAACGCGGCGCAGCAGTTCGCGGGCGCGCTCGGGGTGGCCGCGCTCGGCACGCTCTTCTTCAACCGCGCCGCGTCGGGCATCACGGGTGCGATCGAGTCGGTCCTCTACGCGGTGGCCGGCCTGCTGGTGCTGACCTGCGCCCTGAGCTTCCTGCTGCCGCGCACAGCCCGGCCCGAATAGGCCGCCGCACGCACCACCCGCCGGCGCTCCCGTCGCGGGTGGTGCGTGGATGGCAGCAGAGCAAGCGTTTGTCGAAGCGTTTTGCCCGGATCTCGCGGCAGCGGCGGTCGGCTCCGAGCCCCCGGCGGACCGGTGATCGTCTGGCCGCGCGGGGTGATGCGCCGATGGCGGCAGAGCAAGCGCGGGCCGCGGCGGTTGCGCGGAAATGGGGGTGCGGCGGCCGGCGGTCGTGCCCGATGATGTGCGGGTGATCGCACTGACTCTCACCCAGGTCTCTGTCGCGACGGCCTTCGCCGGTCGCCGACAGCAGCGTGGGTCCGGGTCGGCGGCGATCCCGCTCGGTTCGCGATGAGCGACGCGTTCATCGCCGGCCTGGTCGCTGGCTACGGCGTCGCCGTGCCCGTCGGGGCCATCGCGATTCTGATCATGGGGCTCGCCGCCCGCACGTCCTTCAAGGTCGGTGCCGCCGCCGCCCTCGGGGTGGCCACCGCCGACGGGCTCTATGCCGCCGTCGCCGTTCTCGGCGGGGCCGCGCTCGCCGGGGTCATCGAGCCCGTCGCGACCCCGCTGCGCTGGGTCGCCGTCGTCGTCCTGCTCGGGTTGGCGGTGCACACCGCGACCTCCGCGGTGCGGCATCACCGCGATCCGGCCCGGGCCGCCAGGACCCGCGACGGACTGGGTACGCCCGCCCGCGCGTACGCCGGCATCCTGGCCCTCACCCTGCTCAACCCGATGACCATCGTCTACTTCGCGGCGCTGGTGCTCGGGCGGCAGGCCTCCGACGAGCTGACCGCCGGCGGCGAGGTGCTGTTCGTCGTCGCCGCGTTCCTCGCGTCCGCGAGCTGGCAGCTGCTCATCGCGTCCGGCGGCTCGCTGGTCGGGCGGCTGCTGACCGGGCCGCGAGGGCGGCTCTACACCGCCCTCGCGTCCAGCCTGCTGATCGTCGTGCTGGCGATCGCGTTGGTGGTCGGCTAGCGCTCGGGCGCGTCGAAGTGCACCGAGTACATCTCGACGAGCATGGCCTGGCCCTTGATCGATGACGTGGCCTCGGGGCCGGTCACCCCGTCCGGGAACTGGCCGGCCCCGCCCTCGGGGCCGAGCGGGACGAGGATGACGGCCGGACCCGCCTCGTACGCCTGCGGCTCGCCCTCGCCGGTGATCTGCGCGCGGATGTTGGCCGCGACCACCTCGGACTGCCGGCCCGCGGCGCCGGCGGTGTCGCGGTCGGCGGTCGTGATGTCGCCGAGCGCGTACACCCCGTCGCCGCCCTTCACCTGGAGCCGCTCGTCGACCGTCAGGTAGCCGCGGGCGTCCCGGGCGTCGGCGAGCGCGCCGCGCACGTAGTCGGTCGCCGGGCGCACGCCGAACGCGCGGAACCAGATGTCGGCCGTGATCGTCTCCCCGGCCTCGGTGGTCACCTCGACGGCGGCCTCGGCGCCCGGCGTCGCGGCCGGCAGGGACCGCAGCGGGCTGCCGAGCACCAGCTTCACGCCGATCTTGTCGAGCTGGCGCTTCAGCTCCTCGCGCAGCTCCTGGTCGAACGGGCCCTGCAGGATGTCCGGGTTGACGTCGACGACCGTGACCTCCTTCGCGGGCATGAAGTGCTTGATCTCGCCGGCCAGCTCCAGCCCGGCCGGTCCGGCGCCGACGATCAGCACGCGCCGCGAACCCTCCAGCGCGGCGTGCGCGCCCAGCAGCGCCTCCTTCGCCCGGCCCTGGTCGGCCTCGGCGGACTTCGCGGGGAACGGGTACGCCGATCCGGTGGCCAGCACCAGGTAGTCGGGCTCGAGCTCGGCGCCGGACGCCAGCGTGACCTTGTGGCCCTCGACGGCGACGGCCCGGTCGCGCACGAAGCGGCCGTTGTGCAGGAGCCGGTTCAGCGGCATGAAGATCTTGTCGATCCAGGACGGCTCGACCAGCGCGCGCCAGGCGGCGACGTTGTGCAGGAACGCGTCGGACGGGTCGACGAGCGTGACGTCGGCGACGTCGTCCAGCGCCTTGGCGGTCTTCAGCCCGCCGTAACCGCCGCCGAGCACGACGACGGAAGGTCGCTTGACCTCGGTGTTCGTCACCAGTGTTACCTCCGTTAAAAGGCTAGCGACCCTATCCACGCTAGCTGCTTCGGAAATACTAGCGACCTCGAACGAGATAGCATGGCGTGGTGGCCGAGAGTCCGGAACGTCACACCGACGAGGTGGGCGAGCGCTGCGCACGCGGCGACCTTGCCCTCGTCCGGGCGTTCAGCGTGCTCGGCAAGCGGTGGTCCGGGCTCGTGATCGGCACGCTGATGAGCGGCCCGAGCGGTTTCCGCGAGCTGTCTCGCACGGTCGGCGGCGTGAGCGACTCGGTGCTTTCCGACCGATTGTCCGAACTCTGCGAGCTGGGGCTGGCGACCCGCCGGGTCGAGCCGGGCCCGCCGATCTCGGTGACCTACGAGCTGACCGAGGCGGGCTACGGGCTCGCGCCGGCGCTCAACGAGATCGCCAACTGGTCCGACAAGTTCCTGCCCGAGGACTAGAGGTTCTTGAGCGCCTCGCGGCGGGACAGGCCCGACAGGCTCGTCGCGGCCACGTAGGAGCGGACCGCGTCCGGATCGGTCTTCGCGTACTCCCGCAGCGCCCAGCCGATCGCCTTGCGGATGAAGAAGTCGGTGTGCCCGGCCTGCCGCGTGCAGTAGCGGAACAGCCGGTCCGCGTCGGTGTCCCGCTTGTAGAACAGCTGGTGCAACAGCGCCGTGCGGACCACCCAGAGGGCGTCGTCGTCGATCCAGTCGTCCATCGCGGCGACCAGCACGCGGTCGCGGGTCACCATCGGGCCGACCACCCGCGCCGCCAGCACGTCGACCGTGTCCCACCAGGGCTTCGTCGTGATCAGCCGGCGCACCACCGGCAGCGCGTCCGGTGACAGCACGCGGGCGTGCCGGCGCAGCTGGTCGCAGGCGAAGTACTGGTACTCCCGCTCCGGGCGGGCCCAACACGCGTCGGCCAGCGCCAGCAGCGCGGCCTCGGTGGGCCGGGCCGTGCCCGCGACCGCCCGCCGGGCCAGCTCCCGCTGCCGCGGCGACATGATCCCCAGGAAATCGAACTGATCCCGCATGTACGCGCGCATCGCCGCGGCCCGCGACGGGTCGCGGTCGGCCTCGAACAGCGCGGTCAGGCGGTCCAGCACCGGCTCGGTCACCCGGCCATTGTGGCGTGCCGTACCGTCGCGGGAATGACCACCAGCCGGCCGGCCGCGGGCGGCGGGCGCTGGGTCGACGTCGACCCGGACCGCCTGACCCGCTGGGTTGACGGGTTCCGGGAGCGGCACGGCTCGTACGCGCAGCGCCCGACCGACGACGCGCTGGTGCTCGCGGCCTTCGACGGCGCCACCGCCGCCCTGCACCCGCCGCCCGGTGCGCCGCTCGCCGTCGACCTGGCCGAGTTCGTCGACGTCGCCCGGACGCCCCGGCGGATCGGCCTGCTGCTGGCCCGCAAGGCCGCGGTGGCGGTCGGCGTGGCCGACGGTGACCGGCTGGTGACGTCCAAGGTGGACAGCTCGTACGTGCAGAGCCGCACCGCGGCCGGTGGCTGGTCGCAGCAGCGGTTCGCCCGCCGGCGCGACAACCAGGCGAAGGCCGCCGCGCGCGACGCCGCCGAACAGGCGGCGCGGGTCCTGCTGCCCGCCGCCGGCAGCCTCGCCGCCCTGGTCTGCGGCGGGGACCGGCGCACGGTCGACAGCGTGCTCGCCGACCCGCGGCTCGCCGCGCTGCGGGCGCTGCGCACCGACCGCCTGCTCGACGTGCCCGACCCCCGGCACGCCGTGCTCGTCGACGCGGTCGCCGCCGCCCGCGCGGTATCGATCCTGGTGCGCGACCCGGAGTCCTAGGGGGTACCCTCCCGCCATGGCTCTCGACGAGGCGCTGCGCCGGCCGCTCAAGCGGGCGGGGATCATGGGCGGCACCCTGGTCGTGGCGGGCCTGGTGGTCGGCGGCTTCTTCACGCTCGGCGGGCACCGCGGGCCCGAGCAGGGCGCCCGGCTGGCCGCGGACGTCTTCCTCACGCGGCTCGCCGCGGGCAACATCGGCGGCGCGTACGACCAGCTCTGCAACGAGACCCGCGGCCGGGTCGAGCGCGAGGACTTCGTGGCCGGAATCGGCGGCCGGTCCGCGGTGAGCAGCTACACGATCGGCGCGGTGGTGCCGGCCGGGTCACACGACGCCACCGTGAGCGCCGAGCTGGTCGACCCGACCGGCGCGACCACGCCGTACGAGCTGCGCGTGACGGACGACCGCGGCACCTGGCGCGTCTGCGGCAACCCGTTGGACGCCGGTTAGCTGGTGCCGAAGGTGTCGCACGCCTTCGGGTCGCCGCTGTCGTACCCCGTGCGGAACCACTGCTGGCGCTGCGCCGACGTGCCGTGCGTGAACGCGTCCGGGTTCACCTCCTGCCCGGACTGCTTCTGCAGCGTGTCGTCGCCGATCGCGGCCGCGGTGTCGAGCCCGTCCTTGATGTCCTGATCGGTGATCGACTTGAAGATCGGGTCGCCGTCGGCGTCCGCGGTCTGCGTCGCGTTCTTGGCCCACGCGCCGGCGTAGCAGTCGGCCTGCAGCTCCAGCTTCACCGACAATGCGTTCGCGTCGCCCGGGTCGCGCTCCTGCTGCCGGCGCATCGTGGCCTCGGTGCCGATCAGCGACTGCACGTGGTGCCCGTACTCGTGTGCCAGGACGTAGGGCTGCGCGAACTCCCCGCGCGCGCCGAGCTGGTCGGCGAGCACCTGGTAGAAGGTGAGGTCGATGTAGACCTTGTGGTCCGCGGGGCAGTAGAAGGGACCCACGCCCGAGTCGGCCGAGCCGCAGCCCGTCCGCACCGCCTGGTCGAAGAACACGGTCGGCGCCTCGCTGTACTGCTCGCCGAAGCTCTGCGGCAGCCGCTTCTCCCACCACGACTGGATCGAGTTCACATAGAGCGTGTTGCGGCAGTCGAGCAGCTTCAGCTTGTCGGCCGCGTCACAGCGCTGCTCGATCGCGCCGTTGTCGGCGGGCTCGTCGCCGCCTGTGATCGCGTTCACCCCGAAGCCGCCGCCGACCAGCACCGCGAGGAGCGTGACGATCAGGCCGACGACGCCTCCGCCGCTGGTCGGCAGGGGGATCGGGAAGCCGCCCCCGCCACCGCCTCCGCCGCCGCCCCGCCGGTCCTCGATCTGGCTGGTGTCGACGTCGGCGCGCTCGTTGAGTTCCATGCCTCATCCAATCGACGCGTGTGGACGCGCCGGGATGTACCCGATGATCTTCACCGTTAATCCGGTGGGGGTTCGCCCGGGGGAGCCGGTACACTTCACGCCGTGCTGCTCTGCGAAGACTGACCAGCCCCGGCGCCGACGGGATTAGCCCGATCGGCGCTTTCGTGTGCCCAGAGTCAGCTTCGAATCGGGGAGAGCGTTTCAGATGATCACTGCCACCGGGCTGGAGCTCCGCGCCGGCGCGCGGATCCTGCTGTCCGACACCACCCTGCGGGTGCAGCCCGGCGACCGGATCGGCCTGGTCGGCCGCAACGGCGCCGGCAAGACCACCACGCTGAAGGTGCTCGCGGGCGAGGGCAACCCGTACTCGGGCGCGGTCGAGCGGACCAGCGTCGTCGGCTACCTGCCGCAGGACCCGCGCACCGGCGACCTCGAGGTCACCGCCCGCGACCGCGTCCTGTCCGCGCGTGGCCTCGACACCCTGCTCGCCGAGATGGCCAAGGTCGAGGTCCAGCTCGCCGAGAACCCGACCGACGCCCTGGTACGCCGCTACGGCTCGCTCGAGGAGCGGTTCGCCGCCCTCGGCGGGTACGCGGCCGAGGCGGAGGCCGCCCGCATCTGCGCCAACCTCGGCCTGCCCGACCGGGTGCTCGCCCAGACGATCGGCACCCTCTCCGGCGGTCAGCGCCGCCGGATCGAGCTGGCCCGCATCCTGTTCCGCGACGCGGGGGAGGAGGGCGCCGGCATCCTGCTCCTCGACGAGCCGACCAACCACCTCGACGCCGACTCGATCGTCTGGCTGCGTGGCTACATGGCCGCGCACAAGGGCGGGCTCGTGGTGATCAGCCACGACGTCACGCTGCTCGACGCGGTGGTCAACAAGGTCTGGTACCTCGACGCGAACCGGTCCGTCGTCGACTCGTACAACGTGGGTTGGAAGACCTATCTCGAGCAGCGCGAGACCGACGAGCGGCGGCGCCGCCGGGAACGCGCCAACGCGGAGAAGAAGGCCGGGGCGCTGCTCGCGCAGGCCGACAAGATGCGCGCCAAGGCGACCAAGGCGACCGCCGCGCAGAACATGGCCAAGCGGGCCGAGAAGCTGCTCGCCGGGCTCGACGAGGAGCGGGTCGGCGACCGCGTGGCCAAGGTGCGCTTCCCGCAGCCGGCGCCGTGCGGGCGCACCCCGTTGACCGCTTCCGGTCTGTCGAAGTCGTATGGCTCGTTGGAGATCTTCACCGACGTCGACGTGGCCGTCGACCGTGGCTCCCGGGTGGCGATCCTCGGTCTCAACGGTGCCGGCAAGACCACCCTGCTGCGGATGCTGGCGGGGATCCTGACGCCGGACACCGGCGAGGTGGTGGCGGGGCACGGCCTGCGGCTGGGCTACTACGCGCAGGAGCACGAGACGCTCGACGTCGACCGCACCGTGCTCGACCACATGCGCTCGGCCGCGGCCGACCAGACCGACGGCGACCTGCGCAAGATCCTCGGCGCGTTCCTGTTCAGCGGCGACGACGTGAGCAAGCCCGCGGGCGTGCTCTCCGGCGGCGAGAAGACGCGGCTGGCGCTGGCCACGCTGGTCTGCTCGGGCGCCAACGTGCTGCTGCTCGACGAGCCGACCAACAACCTCGACCCGATCAGCCGTGAGCAGGTGCTCGACGCGATCGCGCGCTACCCGGGCGCGATCGTGCTGGTCACCCACGACCCGGGCGCGGTGCAGGCGCTCAAGCCGGACCGCGCGATCCTGCTGCCGGACGGCGACGAGGACGCCTGGAGCGACGACCTGCTCGAGCTCGTCGAGCTGGCCTAGACCAGGATCGCCCTGATGACGATGGCGGTCGCGGCGCCGGCCGCGACGAGTAGCAGCGGGGTGGGTACCGTCTCGCCGGCCTGCCGCCGGGGCGCCACGACGGCCATCGTCAGCCAGGGGAAATAGGGCAGCCAGTTGGTCTCGGCCCCACCCCGGGCCAGGCCGGTGACGAGGGTGAACAGCACCGCGATGCCGGCGGCCACGAGAAACGGCCAACCGGGCGTGTTGCGGGACTTGCGGATGCTCGCGTAGAGGGCGGGCCCGGCCGCCAGCAGCAGCACGACCAGGCTGATCCCGCTCCACCAGAGGACCGAACGGTGTGGCTCGACGCGTACCGCGAAGTCGTGTCTCGCGTCCATCAGCCCGTCGACCCAGTTGAAGCCGAGCCGCTCGGCGGCGACGAGGGGTATCAGGGCGCCGAGCCCGGTGAACAGGTTGAGGGCCGCGCGCCGGCGGGCGAAGTAGAGGAACGCCGCGGCCAGACCGAGCCAGGGGACGCCGTACGCGAACATCGCGGCGACGCCCAGCAGCAGGCCGGTCACGCTGGCCCAGATGCCGGCGCGGACGCCGGTGCGGCGCTCGTCGGACGCGTGGACGCCCGCCGCGATCATCGCCGCGCCGAGCACCGCGACGATGCCCTCGACCCCGCCGGCCAGCCAGACCGCGTAGGGCGCGAGGGCCAGCACCGGCAGGTACCGGCGGGCCGCGACGTCGCCGCAGACACCCCGGACCGCGAAGAGCACCAGCGGCACGACGGCGGCGCCGACCGCGGTCAGCAGGAGCGCCAGCCCGATACGGTCCGTGACACCGATGCGCATCAACGCCCAGAGGAGAAGGATCGGCCCCGGTGGATGCCCGCGGGCGACCACGGACGGGAGACCCCCTTCGGTGGTGTAAGCCCGCAGATAGTGAAGAGGATCGTCACCCACTCGGGTGGCGTCGGACAGGTATGCATCGGGGATGGCCAATGGATCGGTCAGTCCGGCCCGGCCGTGGGCGAGGGCCAGCGAGACCGTCCAGACCACGGCGACGAGCCACCCGGAAAGCAGCACGAGCGGCCATTTCATGCGCTCCCACCAACCTCGGTAGGCGGCCGCCACCACCCCTGCGGCGACCGTCGGCGCAAGCACGCTGGCCAGGGAGATCGTCAACGTGTACGAGCCGAGGAAAGGCGCGCCCGCGGTGCCGAGCCGGGCTCCGCCGCGCACCGCGAGCCACGTCGCAAGCGCTCCCACCGCGGCCAGGACGAGCCAGCCGACGAGGTCGGTCCGCTCGTCCCGATGGGCGGCTCGGGCCTCCTCAGGCGTCACGGGCCATCACGGTATCGGGTTGCCGACAGTACCGTGCGTGTCGGTTGGCGAAGAGTTGATATCTAGCGCATGATCGTCCGAGGCGGTCTAATAGGTGGGACCGCATGAAACCGCACAGTCTGGGACGTGAGGAATCAACATGGCAGCCACTGGCACAGCCACCAGCACTGAGAAGGGTCGCCGGATCGTCGGGGCCGAGCGGCAGACGCTGGCCAAGGACCTGGTCAAGCGGTACACCTCCGGTGAGAGCATCCGCGCCCTCGCGGCCTCGACCGGCCGGTCCTACGGTTTCGTCCACCGGGTGCTCACGGAGTCCGGCGTCCAGCTTCGCCAGCGGGGCGGAGCCCGCCGCCGCAAGAAGGCCTGACCCCCATCCCTCCCGGTTTTCCGCCGCTCGTGGGTCATCTCCCGCGATGACCACCAGCGGAGTAGAGCTCGACCGCGCCGGGCCGGTGGCGACCGTGACGTTGCGCCGGCCCGACGTGCTCAACGCGCAGACCCCCGAGATGTGGTTCGCACTGCGCGACATCGGTCGCGACCTGCCCGGCGACGTCCGCGTGGTCGTCGTGCGCGGCGAAGGCCGGGCGTTCTCCTCCGGTCTGGACGTCTCCGGCGGTGGCCCCTCGTTCCTCGCGGAGATCACCGCCCTGCCGCCCGAGGCCGCCGTCGAGCGCATCCGGCCAGCCCAGGAGGGCTTCACCTGGCTGCACCGGCCCGACATCGTCTCGGTGGCCGTGGTGCAGGGGCACGCGATCGGCGCCGGCTTCCAGCTCGCCCTCGCCTGCGACCTGCGGGTGCTGGCCGACGACGCCCGGCTGACGATGGCCGAGATAACCCTCGGGTTGGTGCCCGACCTGGGCGGCACGAAGCGGCTCGTCGAGCTGGTCGGGTACGCCCGGGCGCTGGAACTGTGCCTGACCGCGCGGCGGGTGTCGGCCGACGAGGCGCTGCGGTTGGGGTTGGCGACCGTGGTCGTACCCCGTGATGATCTTGATTCGGCCGTCGCGGACCTGGTCTCGGCGATCCTGGCCGCGCCGCGGGACGCGGTGGTGGAGATGAAGGCCCTGCTGTCCGGCGCCGCTTCGCGGTCGTGGCCCGCGCAGCTGTCCGCTGAACGCGAAGCCCAGGTGCGCCGGTTGCGGGAGCTGGCCGGGCTGGGGGAGTAAGGAGCCTTCGGGAAGATCTCGATTACCCCCAATGTTGTCGTACCCGTCGGGGAGACTGACCCCGTCGAACGGCAGCATGGAGGTGCGGGGTGACTTCTCCGGGAGGGATGAACGCCTGGACGATGCTTCGCGCCGAGCGCGACCGTGAGTCGATCAGGTCGCACAAGCTGGCCCGGGGCACGTGGCGGCGGATCATGCGGTTCGCCCGACCCTACCGTCTTGACGTGTCGGTGTTCCTGGTCACCGTCGTGATCAGCGCCGGCATCGGGGTCGCGACCCCGATCCTGGCGGGCCGGGTGGTCAACACGATCACCGGTGGCGGCTCCGGTGCGGCGGCCGAGGTGGTCCGCATCGCGATCCTGATCGCCGCCCTGGCGGTCGTCGACGCGCTGCTCTCGCTCGCCCAACGGTGGTACTCGGCGCGCATCGGCGAGGGCATCATCCTCAACCTGCGCACCCAGGTCTACGACCACGTCCAACGGATGCCCCTGGCGTTCTTCACCCGCACCCAGACGGGTGCGCTGGTCAGCCGCCTCAACAACGACGTGATCGGCGCGCAGCGCGCGTTCACCTCCACGCTCTCCGGCGTGGTCAGCAACACGATCCAGCTGGTGCTCACCGCGGTCGTGATGTTCACCCTCTCCTGGCAGATCACCCTGCTGTCGCTCGCGCTGCTTCCGCTGTTCATCATCCCGGCCCGCCGGGTCGGGCGGAAGCTGGCGGCGATCACGAAGGAGTCATACAACCTCGACGCCAAGATGAACGCCACGATGACCGAGCGCTTCGGCGTGGCCGGCGCGATGCTGGTCAAGCTGTTCGGCAAGCCCGAGCTCGAGGCGCGCCGGTTCGGCGAGCGGGCCGAGCGGGTCCGCGACATCGGCATCCAGCAGGCGATGTTCTCCCGGACGTTCTTCGTCGCGATGCTGCTGGTCGCGTCGCTGGCCCAGGCGCTGACCTACGGGCTGGGCGGCTACCTGGCGGTGACGGGCGCGGTCAGCGCGGGCACGGTGGTGACGCTGGCGCTGCTGCTGACGCGGCTCTACGGCCCGCTGACGGCGCTGTCCAACGTCCGGGTCGACGTGATGGGCGCGCTGGTCTCGTTCGACCGGGTCTTCGAGGTGCTCGACCTGACACCGGCCATCACGGAGAAGCCCACCGCGACCGCCATCCCGCGGGGAGCGGGCTCGGTCGAGTTCCGCGACGTGACCTTCCGCTACCCGTCGGCGGCGGAGGTGTCCCTGGCGTCGCTGGAAGACGTGGCGACGCTCGACCGCACGGTCTCGGAGCCGGTCCTGCACGGCATCTCGTTCGCGGTCGAGCCGGGCCGGATGGTCGCCCTGGTCGGCCCGTCCGGCGCGGGCAAGTCGACGACGTCGATGCTGGTCTCGCGGGTCTACGACGTCACGGGCGGCGCGGTCCTGGTCGGCGGCGTCGACGTCCGCGACGCGACCCTCGACTCGCTGCGCGACACGATCGGCGTGGTCACCCAGGACGCGCACCTGTTCCACGAGACCATCGCGGAGAACCTGCGCTACGCGAAACCGGACGCGACCGACGACGAGATCTGGTCGGCCCTGGCGGGCGCCCAGATCGCGGACCTGGTCCGCGAGCTGCCCGACGGCCTGGACACGATGGTCGGGGAGCGCGGCTACCGCTTCTCGGGCGGCGAGAAACAGCGGATCGCCATCGCCCGCCTGCTGCTGAAGGCCCCGTCGGTGGTCATCCTCGACGAGGCCACGGCCCACCTCGACTCGGAGTCGGAGGCCGCGGTCCAACGCGCCCTGTCCACAGCCCTGACGGGCCGCACGGCGCTGGTCATCGCCCACCGCCTGTCAACGGTCCGCGAAGCGGACGAAATCCTGGTCCTCGACCACGGCCGCATCGTGGAACGCGGCCGGCACGAGGACCTGGTCGCGGCAGACGGGCTTTACGCGGAGCTCTACCGGACGCAGTTCGCGGTCGCGGACTCGCCGACGCCGTATCGGGACGACCTCGACCCGGAGGCCATCATCGCGATGGGCGGCGACCGAGCGACGGCCCGCGACTAATCCGCCGGCGTCGCCGGACGGGCTGCGCGCCGGCCTGGCCCTGCCGGGCCGCGTCGTCAGTGGTCGTTGTACGTCGCCTGTGACGGGTCGTCGCGATGGGCGGCCAAGCGGCGGTCGCGCGGTTGCCGGGCGTCGCCGTCCGACGGGCTTGGGGCCGGGGTCAGCGTTGGCGGAGCGCACGCCGGTGGTCGTTGCCCGCGGCTGGTGGCCGGTCGTCGGGATGGACGACCAAGCGACCCCTCGCGACCAGCGCGACCGCCGGGAGCACGGCCGGTTCCGAGCGCGCCGGGCGACAGGCATGGGTACCGGTACTCACCCGGATCGACGGCCCGTGGCTAGGCCGGCGGCTCGGGTAGGAGGAGCCAGCGGGCGAAACAGCTCGAGTCGTCAATCTCGGTGTACCACCGGATCTTGAGCCGGTAGCTCGCGACGCCGGTCGTGAGGACCAGCCCGGGGTCAGCTTCCCGGGACGGAGGCCCGTGCTCAGCGGGCGGATTCCCGCGCCGGGCCGGCTCCAGCGCCATCGAGTGTTCGCCGGCGCCGTCGCAGGCCGCGCTGAAGATCGCGAGCTGACCGCTCGGGACGGCGATCAGCGCTCCGACGTCGTCGCCGGCGTCGGGGTAGCGCAACGCGTCGTCCAAGGCACGCCGATAGTCGTCGCCCGCCGCCTGGACGACGGCGATCGTGCCGTCGGCGGCCTCGAAGACCTCCACCCAGCTGTCGTCACGCACGACCCCGTCGGCACCGACCACGGCGGCTACCGCATCGCCGAGCGTGACGTGTTGCGTGTCCAGCGGCAGCTCGACGATCTGGTCGAAGTAGGCGTCGTCGCTGAAGCCACGCCACAGATGACGAAGCTCGGAATCAATCGCGAGGAACGGGTCGCCGTTGGTCCAGAGCCGACCCACGTGCGCCCATTCAGTCTCCACGGCGGCGAGTATCGTCGCCGGCCCACCGGTCGGACAAACCGGTGCGCGCGCGACCCGGCTACGATCCGCGGCGATGGCGGAGTTCGTACACATCACCACGGCGGGGTCGGCCGGGCGGATCCGGCGTTCGGGCATCGCCGCGCGTAGCCAGGGCTGGGCCGGCCGGCGTGGCGTGTACTGCATGCCGGTGGTGCCGTCGTTCACGCTCACCTACCAGTGGGTGCGCGAGCTGCGTCGGTGGAAGCCGGGAGTGCTGGTCGCGATCCATCTGAGGCTGCCGGACGACGAGCCGGTGACGGTCGGGCGCTACAACGTCGCCCCCGACGACGTCGTCGCCGCGCAGGCCGTCGCGCGGGTCCGCGAGGTCGACGATCCGCGCGGCTACGAGGTCTTCGTGCCCCGGGCCATCAGGGCCAGCGAGGTGCGCCGGATCCGCTCTGTTCCGCAGGGCGTCGGCTGGCGGCACATGCCGGACGCGCACGGTCGACGGCCGTGTCCCTGTCCGTACTGCCTACAGCCCGGCATGTTCAAGGTGGCTCGGCTGCGCAACCGCCTGGCACGCGACGATTTGTAAGTTCGCCGACGCGGCCGACGGGTCGGACACCTACCGAGGACCGAATGGCCCTGGCTGACCTGTCGAGTCCGGCGGCGCGTCGGGAGGCGGTTCGGTCCGTCGACGTCGACGATCCCCGCCCGCACCATGCGATGCTCCGCGAGGTCTTCGACCGCGAACGGGCCTGGCGCGAAGGTCCGGACCCGGGCGTCGACGACGAGTTCGAGCAGATCTACCTGACGGCCTTCCTGCTGTTCCTGATCGGCGATCCCGCCGACGCGCCCCGGCTATACGCGGCGACGTTCCGTACCGGCGACATGGACCTCGGCTCCGGCTTCGATGCGCAGGCCATCCTCGTGCGGACGGCTACGTGTTCCGGGTCTCTTACGAGCACGATGGCGTGGCACTGACCGTCATCGGTCGTAGCCGCACCGTAGCAGGGCCGCGGGTCGCGACGCCGCGCAGCCCGTCGCGAGCCACGTTCGTGATTGTGGAAGACCGTGAGCGGGTATCGATCGGCGATGTCCCAGACTCCGAGCGGCGCGCCCGCGGCCGACTCCCCGGGCCGGGCCGCGCCGGCCGACGCCTCCGCCCGGCGCCCGGCCGCCGCCCCGCGCAAGTGGTCGCGCCGCCGGAAGTGGCTGGTCGGGGGCCTCGCGGTGCTGTTGGTCATGTGCGGCGCCGGCGCGGCGATCGGCACGTACTACGTCGACACCGTGCCGCCGCCCGACGAGCTGGTGCTGCCCGAGTCGACGACGCTCTTCTACGCCGACGGGAAGACGCCGATGGCGAAGCTGGGCACCGAGAACCGCACGATCCTGGCGTACGAGCAGATGAACGACGCGGTCAAGCAGGCCATCGTGTCGGCCGAGGACCGCACGTTCTGGACGAACGAGGGCATCGACTTCCGCGGTGTGCTGCGCGCCGCGTGGAACAACGTCACGGGCGGTGACCGGCAGGGCGCCTCGACGATCACCCAGCAGTACGCGCGGATCGCCGCCGACCTGCAGGGGGTGACGTACTCCCGCAAGCTGCGCGAAGCCGTCATGGCCTGGAAGCTGGCCGACAAGCACAGCAAGGAGGAGATCCTCGGCTTCTATCTCAACACCGTGCCGTTCGGCCGAGGTGCGTACGGTATCGAGGCGGCGGCGCAGACGTTCTTCGGCAAGACGGCCCGCAAGGACGCCCCTCGCGGGGAGCAGCTGACGCTCGCGGAGGCCGCGGTGCTGGCCGCGATGGTCAAGCAGCCGGAGGCGAACCCGGACGACCCCGAGGGGCAGCCGGGCTACGACCCGAAGCGCAACGACAAGGCCCGCCAGAACTCGATCGAGCGGTGGCGATACATCCGTGACGGCATGGTCGGGCTCGGCTATCTCACCGCGGCGGAGGCGGCGGACCTCGCGTACCCCGACACGGTCCGTGACTACGATTCCCGGGCCGGCCAGTCCGGCCTCGACGGGCCCACCGGGCTGGTCGTCAACCATGTGCTGAGCGAGCTGCGGGGCACGGAGCCGTTCCGGGACCGGCCGTTCGACTACGTCCGCAACGGCGGCTTCCGGATCGTGACGACGGTCGACAAGCGGGCGCAGGACGCGGCCGTGGCGGCCGCGAACATCCACGGCGACAAGGCGCCGGAGGCGGTGCGTGGACAGCCGAAGAACTGGCAGTCGGCGCTGGTGGCGGTGGAGCCCGGGAGCGGCCGGGTCCTCGCGTACTACGGCGGCAACGAGGGCTCCGGCGCGGACTACGCGGGGTGGTACCTCGACGACGAGGGCAACGCGACCGGGTTCGGCCAGCACCCGCCGGGCTCGTCGTTCAAGGTGTACGACCTCGCCGAGGCGCTGCGGCGGGACATCTCGCCGAAGCAGCGGTTCGACTCGCCGGCGACCAAGGAGTTCCCGGCGAGCGGCCGCACCCGCGCGAGCGCGGCCGGGCCGATCCGCAACTCCGGCAGCGCGGACTGCCAGCCGGACTGCACGCTCTGGGAGGCGACAGTCGCCTCGCTGAACACGACCTACTTCGGGCTCACCGAGCAGCTCGGCGTCCCGGCGGTCATCGACATGGCCCGCAAGGCCGGTGTCGAGTCGATGTGGGCCAACGAGCCGAACAAGCCCGAAGCCGTCCGGGTCGACCTGCGCGAGACGTCGGGGGAGGAGGCCGCGTCCCGCTTCTCCACCGAGGTCGGCATCGGCCAGTACGGCATCACGGTGCAGGACCACGCCAACGGCATGGCCACGTTCGCGGCCGGCGGCAAGCGCGCGGAGGCGCACTTCGTCCGCTCGGTGTCCAAAGGGGACGACGAGATCTATCAGGAACAGCTGCGGCAGACGGACGTGGGGCTCGACGAGGAGCAGGCCAACGAGCTGAACTGGACGCTCCGGCGGGTGACCGCCGCGAAGGTGCCGGACTGGGACGCGGCGGGCAAGACCGGGACCTGGCAGGCCGGCAAGAGCACCACCCAGAACCTGCACGCCTGGATGGTCGGCTACACCGGTGCGATCGCTGCGGCCGTGTGGCTGGGCACCACCGACGGCAAGCCGTTGCGCACCAAGGACGGCAGCTACGACGTGTTCGGCGCGAGCCATCCGGGACCGATCTGGCAGCAGTTCATGACCCAGGCCACCAAGGCGATGGAACTCGACCCGGACGACTACCGGTTCGCGGAGCCCCGGTTCCCGCGGGAGACCCCGTCGGCGAAGCCCAGCGCGGAGACGCCGGCGACGCCGCCGACCCGCGACCCGGAGCCGACCGATGCGCCGAAGCCGACCCCGTCGGCGACGCCCACCCGCCGGCCCGAGCCGACCAAGCCCCCGAAGCCGACCGCGACCACGCGTCCACCCACCCCGATCACGCCACCACCGCGCGAAGTCGTGGGCTGACGATCGCCGACCGGGGCGGTCATCCTTACGGCGCGCGGACGCCCAGGCGGTCGGCCGCCTCGATCACCTCACCGAGCAACCCGAGCCAGCCGTCCACGTCGGCGGCCTGCATGCCCACGTCGAGCCCGAGGCCCTGGCCGCCGGCGAGGTACACCTGGGTCACGCCGATCTCGCGGGCGGCCATGAGGTCCTCGGCGACCTGCCGGGGCGATCCCCCGAGGAACGGGCGGCCCGTCCCGATCGGCTCGCGGGTGACGGGGGTCGGCCAGGGAGCCTGGTTGACCACCATGAGGTCGCTCGGGTCGCGGCCCGCCGCCCGGGCGGCGGCGTGGAACGCGGCCACGACGCCGCGCAGCTCCTCGGCCGAGGAGGTGAGCGGGAGCAGGCCGTCGGCGATCCGGCCGGCGCGCTTGACCGCCGCCGGCGCCGTCGAGGCCAGCAGCACCGGGATGCGGGCCTGGACCGGCTTGGGGTTCACCTGCGACGGCGTGATCCGGTAGAACTCGCCCTCGTGCTCCACCGGGTCCGGGCCCCACGCGGCCCTCATCGCCGTGATGAACTCCTCCGTGCGGGGGCCCCTGCGGCTGCTCGACACGTTCGCGGTCGCGAACTCGTGGTGCTGCCAGCCCTGTCCCAGACCGGCGATGACCCGGCCGCCGCTGAACCGGTCGAGGGTGGCGAGCCGGCGGGCGAGCATCACGGGCACGTGGAACGGCGCCACCATGGCCGCGGTGCCCAGCTTGATCCGCTCGGTCACGGCGGCGACGTGGCTCAGCGTCTCCAGCGGCTCGTACGTCGAGCCGTAGAACTCCGGCACCATCGCCGGTGCGCCGCCCGTGTAGAGCACGACCTTCTCCAGTGGGCGGAGCAGGCGTTCGAACGTCCACAAGGCGGCGTAGCCGAGCCGTTCGGCTTCCTTGGCGACCTTGACGATCGTCTCCGGCGAGGTCTGCGGGCCGGCGGTGGGCAGTGCGAGTCCGAGTTCCATGGCTCCCCAGAGTCACACCCGACCGAGCCGGCCAACCACGTCAATCCGGCCGAGAAGCACTCCGATCCAGACGGGAACGCATCGCGGCGCGTGCCCCGTCCTTTGCCAGCTCCGCACGGGCCGCGACGTAGCTGGTGACCAGCCGGCGGTCGCGGCCAAGATCGCCGAAGACCGGCGTGTACCCCAGCAACGCCTCAGGATGCAGGGCGACCAGCGGCAGCAGTTCGTCCACCCGCCGGTCCGCGATGGTGCCCGCGCCCTCGAGGCGTCGGCTCCACGCCGCGAGCACCAGCACGCAGCAGTCGATCGGGCCGCCGACGGCGAGTTGGTGACGCAGCACCGGGACCAGGAACTTCGGCAGCCGGTCGGACGCGTCGACGGCCAGGCGCGCGAGCGTGTCGCGCACCTCCTCGCCGGCGAACCGCTCGAGCAGCTGGTCACAGTAGGCCGGCAGGTCGACGCCGGGCACCGGAGACAGCGTCGGCATGGCCTCGTGCGCCATGTAGCGGCGCAGGAAGGCGACGTAGAGCGGGTCCTGGCACACGTCGTGCACCCACGTCCGCCCGTCGAGCAGCCCGAGGTGGCTCATCGCCTGATGCGACGCGTTGAGGAGCCGCAGCTTCATCAGCTCGTACGGCTCGACGTCCGGGACGAGCTGGACACCAACCGACGCCAGATCCGGCCGGCCCGTGGGGAAGCGGTCCTCGACGACCCACTGGATGAAGCTCTCGGACTGCAGCGCCCAGCGGTCCTCGATGCCGTACGTGTCGCGCACCGCCCGCCGCGTGTCGGCCGTGGGCACCGGGGTGATGCGGTCGACCATGGAGCTCGGGAAGCTCACCGTGGCGTCGATCCAGTCGGCCAGCTCCGGGTCTCGTGCCCGCGCGAACGAGACGACCGCCTTCCGGGCGACGTGCCCGTTGCCCTGGACGTTGTCGCAGGACAGGACCGTGAACGGTGGGGTGCCGTCGGCGCGGCGGCGCCGCAGTGCCTCGGTGAGGTAGCCGAAGGCGCTGCGCGGTTCGTCGGCACCGGCCAGGTCGAGGAGGGTGAGCTCGTCGTCCGGGTCGAACTCCCCGGTGGCGTCGTCGATGCCGTAGCCACCTTCGGTGATGGTCAGCGAGACGATCCGCGTCGACGGGGCGGTGAGGACGTCCAGGACCGCGGCCGGGTCGTCGGGAGCGAACAGGTAGCGGACCAGCGTGCCGATCACGCGCGACTGCTGGGTTCCGTCGGGTGCGCTGGACGTCAGGACGTACAGGCCGTCCTGCGCGTGGGCCGCGTCGCGGGCGGCGACGTCCTGCGGCAGCAGACCCACGCCGCACACACCCCAGTCGGTTTCGCCGGCGGCCGCGATCGCGTCGAGGTAGGCCTGCTGATGGGAACGGTGGAAGCCACCGACGCCGAAGTGGACGATGCCGACCCGCAGCGCCGAGCGGTCGTAGGCCGGGGTCGCCACGCGGGGGTCCAGCCGGTCGACGGTCGCGGCTGTCAGCTCGGTCATGACAGGACGCCGTTCGGTGTACGCGCGCGGACGGCCCGGTCGCGCAGTTCCGCGAACGCCGACGCCGCCGACCACAGCGCGTGCGCCGCGGCGGGCACGCGGTCGGTCATGTCCGCCCAGCCGTGCGGCAGGGTCTCGGACGGCAGGTAGACGGTCGGCACACCGGCCTCGACCAGGCGGGCCGCGTACGCCTGGCCTTCGTCGTGCAACGGGTCGAACCGCGCCGTGGCGACCACCGCCGGCGGTGCGGCGGACATCTCGGCGTGGAAAACCGGTGCCACAGCCGGGTTCCGGTGCTGCTGCGGCGTGACGTAGGCGCTCCAGTAGTAGTCCATGGCGGCGCTGGTGAGCCGGTATCCTTCGCCGAACAGGCGGTAGGACGCCGTGTCCTGGCGGGGATCGAGCGCCGGGTAGAGCAGCAACTGGGCGTCGACGAGATCCGCGAGCTCGTTGGCCGTGACGGCGGCGAGGTTCCCGCCCGCGCTGTCGCCCGCCACGCCCAACCACCTGGGTCGACGATCGGCCGCCCAGCGCACGACCGTGGCACAGTCGTCCCTCGCCGCGGGGAACGGGTGCTCCGGTGCGAGCCGGTAGCCGACCGAGACCACCGTCGCGTCGACGACGCCGCACAGGGCGCGCGCGATCGCGTCGGCGGAGTCGAGCCCACCGACGACCCAGCCGCCGCCGTGGATGTAGACGACGATGTCCTGCCCGCTCCCGCCCCGTGGTGAATAGAGCCGCACCGGCACCGGGGTCTCCGGTCCGTCGATCGTCCGGTCCTCGGTGTGGACGTCCGTCGTCGGTGCGGCCGGCTCCCGTAGCCAGGCGGTCGTCGCGGCGAACTCCTCGCGTACCCGTGCCGGATCGGAGTCGGAGGCGACGTTCATGTTCTGCGCGAGGTGCTCCATGACGAGCGCGGCGGTCGGGTCGAGGCGCGGTTGACGCGTGGCGGTCATGGTGCGAGGGCTCGCTGCAGAGCCCGCACCTGGATGTCCAGGCACTCCAACCCCAATCGGGTGGCGTCGAAGGAGTCGAAGGAATGGAACCCTCGACCGAAATGATGGAGGTCGACGGGTACGCCCTCGCCGGCCAGGCGGGCGGCGAACGCGAGGCCCTCGTCCCGCAGCGGGTCGTACTGTGCCGTGATCATCAGCGTCGGTGGAAGCCCGCTCACGTCCGGGGCGTGCGCCGGAGACGCGAGCGGGGACGGCGACTGTCGCGACCCGCCCAGATAGAGCGTCCACAGTCGATGGACGGTGTCGGAGATGAGCACCGGGGTGTCGGTGAACTCGTTGACCGACGCGGTGTCGAGCCGGGCATCGAGCACGGGGAAGAGCAGCATCAGGAAGGTGGGGGAGAGGCCAGGCCGGTCAGCCGCCCACAGCGCCAGCGAAGCGGCGAGACAACCGCCCGCGCTGAGCCCGCCGACGGCTACTCGCGCCGGATCGCAGCCGAGCGTGGGTGCGTGCGCGACGACCCACTCGAGCGCGTCCTGGCAGTCCTCGATCGCGGCCGGGAACGGATGCTCGGGAGCGAGCCGGTAGTCCACGGCGACGACGGCGACCTGAGCCTCCCGCGCGTAGTGGATGCAGCGGTTGTCCTCGCTGTGCAGCCCGCCCGTGACGAAGCTGCCGCCGTGGATGAACAGGAGCACCGGCAGGGCGGTACGGTCCCAGCGGGCGGGCCGATAGAGCCGCATCGCGAGCGGCGTGCCGTCCCGGCGTGCGCCGACCAGCTCGACGACCTCGACGTCGTCGGCGCGCCGGGTGGTCTGCGTGGCGAGCGTGTGCTCCAGCTCGCGGGCGGCCGCCAGATCGTCGAGCGTGATCCGTGGGGACAGGACCTGCATGGCCGCGAGCTCGGGATCCATGGCGCGGGCCTGGACCGTCCAGTTCGTTGTCATCGCGTCATCCTCGCCGGTACAGGCGCTTGCGCCGGAGATGGTCGATCCCGACGGCCCCGATGAGGATCGCGCCGACGATGATGTTGTTGTAGTCGGGCGGCACCCGGGCGACGATCAGAGCGTTGTCCACTGTCGACAGCAGCAGCGCGCCGCACGCGACACCGGTGATGGAGCCGAGCCCGCCGAACAGGCTCACGCCGCCGATGAGGACGGCGGTGACGACGTTGAGCGTCGTCGCCGCACCGCCGGCCTGCACCTGGCCGGCACCGACCCGCGCGGTGTAGATGATTCCGGCCAGGGCGCCGGTGGCTCCGGCGATCGCGTAGAGGGCGAGGTCGAGGCGCACCACGCGCAGGCCGTTCTGGACCGCGGCCTGGCGGTTGCCGCCGAGGGCGCGGACGTTCACCCCGAACCGGGTGCGCTCCAGCAGGAACCAGCACACGACACCGACGACGACGGCGTAGATGATGACGTTCGGCACCCCGAGGACGCTGCCCTGACCCAGCTTCGTGAACGCGTCCGGCAGCGGCAGCACGTCGTCGCCCTGCGATATCTGGGTGTCCAGTCCCAACAGGACGAAGAACGTGCCGAGGGTCGCGATGATCGGTGGTACGTGCCAGTAGGTGATGATGAGGTGGTTGACGAGCCCCACCAGGGCACCGATCACGACACCGGCCAGCACCGCCAACGGCCACGGCACGTCCCGGACCAGCAGCAGGCTGGTGCTCAGGGCACCGAGCGTGAACACACCGCCGACCGAGAAGTCGAGGCCGCCGCCGATGGTGAGCAGGGCGGCGCCGCAGGCCATCACGAAGTAGATGACGGAGCTGCGGAACAGTTCGAGCACGTTGTCGCCGCTGAGGAACGCGTGGTTACGCGTGAAGGCGGCGGCGCCGATGACCACGATGACGAGGACGAGCGTGAACTCCTGCCGGAGGAGCGCCCTGGACAGGATGCCGCGGCCTGGTTCGGTCGTCGGCGAGCCGGCGGCCGGCTCGTGGTCGGCGACGGTGACGGTCATGGCGCTTCCTTCTGGGCTCGGGCGGGGCGGCCGTCGGCGGGGAACGCCCCGGTGATGAGCCCGACGATCTCGTCGCGGGTCGTGTCCGCCGTCCGGCGGGTGCCGACGCTGTTTCCCAGTCGCAGGACGGTGATGCGGTCGGCATGGGCGAAGACGAACTCGAGGTCGTGGCTGATGCAGACCACCGCCTTGCCGGCGGCACGCAGTTCCCTCATGATCGTCCCCACTCGCGCCGACTCCTGGACCCCGAGGGCCGCGGTCGGCTCGTCCAGCAGGATGAGCGGCTTGTCCATCCGGACCGCGCGCGCGATGGCGATGATCTGCCGCTGCCCGCCGGAGAGCAGGCCGACGGGCGTGTGCACGTCTCCGACGCGGACCTTGAGGTCGCTGAGCACCTTGGCCGCGTCGCGCGCCATCCGCTGCCGGTCCAGGATGATGCCCCAGCGCCGCGGCAGGTTCCCGAGCGAGAGGTTCTGCGCGATGTCCAGGCACTCGACCAGGGCGAGGTCCTGGTAGACCACCGCGACACCGAGGTCCTGCACCGTCTTGGCGTTGTGGCTCGACTCGACCGACCCGTTGACGCGGACCTCGCCCGCGTCGGCGTCGTGGATGCCGGTGACGATCTTGAGCATGGTCGACTTGCCCGCGCCGTTGTCGCCGACGATCGCGTGGATCTCACCGGGCCAGGCCGAGAAGTCCACGTGCTCGAGGGCGCGGACGGACCCGAAGCTCTTGGCGATCCCGCTCAGCTGGAGGGCCGGGGTGTGCTGATCGGTCATCCCCAGCCCTGTCCGAGCAGCGTCTCGAGGTCGTCCTTGGTGCCGATGGTCTCCTTGGCGTCGATGTGCGCGGCGACCGGCTTGCCCTCGGCCTTGTCGGCGACCGCGTTGAGGACGGTCTTGCCCTCCTCGCACAGCCCCTGCAACCAGGCGCCGTACGCGATGCCGTCCGCCACCGCCTCCTTGCCGCCGTTGTCCGGGCCCGACGCGACGAACACGACCTTGCCGACCAGGTTCCGGCCTTTGATCGCGCCCACGACCCCGGGCGTCACCGAGCCCATGTGGCTGGCGATGACGTTGATCTCGGGGTGGGCGGTCAGCAGCGCGTTCGCCTGCGAGAGCGCCTTCGCGGCGTCGTCGTTGGTGTAGACGGTCCCGACGACCTTGACGTTCGACGTGGCCTTCGCCGCCGCCTGGACCCCGTCCGCCCACTGCTTGGCCTGCCCGGTGTCGCTCTGCGCCATGAGGCCGACGTTCTGCTGCCCCTCGCGCTTCGCGATCGCGTCGACGTACATCTTGCCGAGCTCGGTGTAGTTGGGGCCGACGACGACGTCACCGCCTTCGCCGTACACCGTGCCGGTGACGATGCCCGCCTTCTGCGCCTGCTGGAGCACCGGCGTGAACGCGTCACTGGCCGGGAACGTGATGATGGCGCCCTTCTTGTTGGCGGTCGCCTGCTGGATCTGCTGGATCATCTTCGTGGCGTCGAGGGTGCCCCCGGTCGGTCCGCTCTCCGTGAAGTTGATCCCGCGGGCCTTGGCCGCGTCCGCCATGCAGTCGCCGATCGTGCGCCACGCCGGGTACTGCGGCAGCGGGTTGACGAACTCGGCCGACGTCAGGGGCTTACCCGTCGCGGCGGCGTTCGCCGTGTTCGCCGGCGTCGTGCTGCCTTCGTTGGGGTTCGCGGCACAGGCCGTCAGAACCGCCGGCGCCAACGCGCACATGGTGACAAGGAACAACCGGTGTCGTCTGGACATGTCAGATCCTCTCGGCCGTGCGTACGGCCAGGGGCGGGGGTGGAGAAGATCTTCTGAGTCTCGCCATCGTCGGCGCGTGACAACATCGGAACCTGGCTGAAATCCCCCGCCTCAATTCCGCCAAGTGGCGGAATCACTCATCGGCAGTGCAGGCGCCAGAGGAGCAGGGCCGTCCGGGCCCGGTACCGCCCGACGGCGGTGCCGAGGCTCATGCCGAGCTGTTCGGCGAGCGCCTGCGCCCGGTAGCTGATGCTGCTGTGGTGCATATGTGCCGTGGTGGCCGCTTCCCGCAGCGAGCTCGACGCGCAGATGATGTCGAGCAGATCGAGGTCTTCCTTGCCGCGCCGACCGGCCGCGATCGACGCGACCGCCGCGACGTCCGCGAGCTCGCGGATCCCGTCCCGGTCCAGGCCGTCCAGCGCGACAAGACAACCGAGGTCGGCGATGTCGATCAGCGCCGGCCAGGTCGGCGACATCGCGGCGAACCGCAGGCCGCGATGGGCCGCGCGCCACGAGACGTCGGCGCGCTCCGCGGCGACGACGGGTCCGACGCAGCCGGTGACGCCGTCCGGCAACGTGACGGCGGCCGGCAGCGGTGAACCGATGACCGCGGCGCTGGTCCCGCTGAGGGCGGCCAGCACGACGAAGCCGCCGAAGGCCGCTCGCAGCTCCGACATGCGGTCCGCGAGGTCTGCGCCGGCGACCACGACGACCCTGACCTGCTGCCCGGCCCGGAACCCGAGCAACCGCGCCGCGCGGCTGGCGTCGGGCTCGGAGATCCCACCGCCGAGGAGGTACTGCACGATCGCGGGGTCGGCGGGTCCGGAGACGGGGCTGCGCTCGGGGGGCCGGCGTCGGGCGTGCGCCGCGGCGACCGCCAGCGCCATCCGTTCCATGACCAGGTCGTCCCAGTCCCGCTCCGGGTCGCCCGCGGGCCGGGCGAGCCAGACCCGCCCGATCTCCGCGTTGCCGTGGACGACCGGTCGGGAGATCGTTTTCGCGCCGGTCTCCTGTGCCGGGCGGCCGGCGGGCGTCATCGCACAGGCGACGTCGTGGAGGTCGTCCTCCGCGCCGGCGGTCGCCTCGGCCATGACCGCGGTCGCGCGCGTCACGGCTTCGATGTCGGCGCCGTGCCGGGTGAGCTGGTCGAAGAACTCGATGATCCGCAGGGCACGTTCGGCTGCCGAGTCGATCGTCGAGACCCATCGCAGCAGCCCTTGCATGCGGGCACTGTACGCCGCGTGATCAGCAAACCGCCCCGCCGGATGGCGGACAGGGACCTGTCGACCCCACTTTCGCCTCTGCGCCTTTTATGTCAGAAACGGCGAGCCTCGAAGCCTTACAGGGAGGCCTCGACGGGTGCGCCGGTGGCGGCGTCGGTCACGGTGATCGCCTCCATGGGGCAGGAGACGGCGGCGTCGAGTATGGCCTCGTGCGGCTCCAGCGGCGTCGCGACCGGTCGGGAGCGGTTGTCGGGCCCGATCGCGAAGTGGTGCGGCGCGGTGCCCGCGCAGACGCCGGACCCGATGCACGCGGACGACACCTCCACGTTCCACATCGGACGCCTACCAGGTCACCGGGAGGCTCTGGAGGCTGCGGACGATCATCCCGGACTTGAACCGCAGCTCTGTGTCGGGCACCGCGATGTGCAGACCGGGCAGGTGCCGCAGCAGACCTTTCAGCGCCTCCTGCAGCTCCATCCGCGCGAGCTGGGCGCCCAGGCAGTGGTGCGCGCCCGCGCCGAAGCCGAGGTGCTGGGTGATCTCGCGGGTCAGGTCAAGCCGGTCGGCGTCGGCGAAGACGGACTCGTCGCGGTTGGCCGCGGCCATCGACATCACCACGACCGCGCCGGGCGGGATCGTGACGCCGCTCAGGTCCACCGCCTCGGTGGTGACGCGGGGCAGGCCGGCACCCTCGCCGAGCTGGACGAAGCGCATGAGCTCCTCCACGGCCTGCGGGACGAGCTCCGGCGACTTGGCCAGCCGTTCGTATTCCTCCGGGAAGTGCAGCAGCGTCAGCAGGAACATGTTGATCTGGTTGGCGGTGGTCTCGTGCCCGGCGATCAGCAGGCCGAAGCAGAGATTGACCAGCTCCTGCTCGCTCAACCGGTCCGCGTTGTCGCGCGCCGCGATCAGGGCGGTCATGAGGTCGTCGGCCGGGGTGGCCCGCTTGTCGGCGATGAGTTTGCCGAAGTAGGTCGCGAGGCTGCCCATGGCCGCCCGGATCTCGGCGGGATCGCCACCCGCGTCCGACATGATCGTGTCGGACCAGGCGTGGAAGATGTGCTGGTCCTCGGGCGGCACGCCGAGCAGCTCGCAGATGACGCGCACCGGCAGCGGCAGCGAGAAGTGCTCGACCAGGTCGACCGGGCGTGGCCGGGCGGCGATGTCGGTGAGCAGTGCGTCGACGAGCGCCGTGACCTTCGGCCGCAGCTCCTCGACCCGGCGCGCGGTGAAGGCGCCGGCGACGAGGCGCCGCAGGCGCGTGTGCTCCGGCGGGTCCATGCCGAGGATCGAGTCGGTGGCCACGATGGCGATGCCCGTGTCCGAGGCCGCCGAGCCGGCCGCGGCGGCCCGGCTGAACCGCGGGTCGATGAGCACCTGGCGCACGTCCGCGTATCTCGTGACCAGCCAACCCGTCGAGCCGTCCGGAAAGGTGACCTCGGCGACCGGCCGGTTGGCGCGCAGCGCGGCGAGCTGCGGCGTCGGATGGTAGAGGGTGGGAGCCGGCGGCAGCGGCAGCGCCAGCGTGTCGTCGTGCGTGGTCATGTCGAACCTCCCCGCGGGCTGGACGACATCAATCTAAACGAATACATACATCAATGCGAGGGGGTACGCGAGGATTGGTGCCTAGCGCCGGGCGACGGTTCGGCGTTCGGCGATGTCGCCCAGCCGGTGCAGCATCTCGGCGCTGCGCGGGCGCAGCAGGACGGACTGCAGCGGCTTCGGGACGAACCGTCCGGGCCCGGCGGTCAGGTCGTAGGACAGCGTCACCCACGTCGACCCGTCGAGCGGCTCGAGCTCCAGCACGATCGTCGCTTCCCCGATCGGCCACGCACGGGCGTGGAGTTCGAGCATGCGGTCGGGGACGACCGCGTACACCGTCGACTGGTCCTTGATGTGCATCGGCCACGGGCCGATCTGGTGGTGGAGCCGTGCTCCGACCGCGGGCCAGTCCTCGTCGACGGCGCGGATGTGCGACGCGCCGACCACCCAGCTCGCGTAGCTCCAGCCGTCGGCCAGCACCGCGAACACGCGCTCGGGCGGTGCGCCGATGACCATCGACGTGGCTGCCATCACCGACCGCCTTCCCCGTGCGGGCGGTGGCAAACGCGCTACGGCCGCAGGGCCTGGAACTCCTCGATCAGCGGCTGCGCCCGCGCGCCCACCTCCACCTGGGTCAGCAGGACACCCACGGTGCCGTCGGGGTCGACGAAGAAGGTGGTGCCAAGGCCGCCCGACCACCCGTAGCGGCCGCTCCCGGTGTCGACGCCCAGGCCGAAGCCCCAGCCGCTGCCGTCCCAGAAACCCGGGAAGAAACTGTCGGGCGTCTTGGCTGCGGCCGGCACCTGGTCGCTGGTCATCAGCCGGACGTGCGCCTCCGAGACGATCCGCCGGCCGTCGAGCGCGCCGCCGCCGGCCAGCATCCGGGCGAAGCGGGTGTAGTCCGCGACCGTCGACACCAGTTCGGCGTGGCTCACGTCGAAGGGCGGATCCCCGGCGTACGCCCCACCGGCGGCCGGTTCGACCTCCACCGGACCGGTGTCGGTGTGCTGGTAGGCCGCCGCCAGCCGGTCGACGCGTGCCGCCGGCACCCACAGCCCCGTGTCGGCCAGGCCGAGCGGCCCGAGGAGGTCCTCGGCCAGGTGGTCCGGCAACGGGCGGCCGGCCACCCGGGCGACCAGGATGCCGAGGATGCCGAAGGAGTGGTGGTAGCGCCAGCCCTCGCCCGGCTGGAACGCCAGCGGCAGGGCCGCCAGCCGAGCCAGCCACTCGTCGGCGGCGAGCGTCCGGGGGTCGGCGCCCACGTCGACGCCGCGGGCGGCCATCGCCTCCCGCAGCGGGGACTCCACCACCGGCATCCCGTACCCGGACGTGCTGGTCAGCAGATGGCGCAGCGTGATCGGCCGCGCGGCCGGCGACGTCGCGCCCAGGTCGGCGGTCGGGCTCTTCAGCACCTGCCGGTCCGCCAGCTCGGGCAGCCACCGGTCGACCGGGTCGTCGAGTCCCAGGTGGCCGGCCTCGACCAGGCGCAGGGCCGCCACCGAGGTGACGGCCTTGGTCATCGACCTCAGGCGCATGATCGCGTCGGTGCGCATGGGCGGACCGCCGACGGACATGACGCCGGCGGCGGCGACCGTGCCTCGGAGGGCGGCGACGACGCCCGGGACCGCGCCGCTCGCGACGTGCCGCTCGAGCAGGTCCGGCAACGCGCTGGTCACGCGCCGGCCTCGCGGGTGGAGTCGGCCGAGGCGGTCTCGTACCGCGGGCGGCCGGTGGGCCGGTAGACCTGGATCAGCACGCCCTTGGGGGTGGACCGCGCCTCGACCAGCTCGAGCGCGGTGTCCAGCCCGTTCTCGGCGAACAGCCGCGTGCCCTGGCCGAGCAGCACGGGGCAGACGAGCAGGTTGATCTCGTCGACCAGCTCGCGGTCGAGCAGCCACCGGACCAGCTGGCCGCTGCCGTGCACCTGGAGCTCGCCGCCCGGCTTGGCCTTCAGCTCGCCGATCGCGGCCGCGAGATCGCCCGAGAGGACGGTCGTGTCCGACCACGCCGGATCGGTGATCGTGTTCGACGCGACGTACTTCGGCCGCGTGTTCAGCGCCGTCCACACGGGGTTGTCGCCCGGGTCCGCCCACGTGCCCCACGAGGCGGCGAAGATCTCGTAGGTCTGCCGGCCGAAGAGGAACGCGTCCGCGCGCTGGTAGATGCCGGTCAGGAAGGCCATGCCCTCGTCGTCGGAGAGCGGTGCGATCCAACCGCCGCGCTCGAATCCGCCCCGGCGGTCCTCGTCGGCCCCGCCGAGGCCCTGCAGCACGCCGTCGAGGGTGATCATCGTGGTGGTGGTCAGCTTCATGATCGTGGTGCTCCTTCTCGTTGTCTGGTTGCCGCTCATCCCTGCTACGAACGGCTCCGTCCCGATCTGACACCGCCGGCGTGGATTTTTCCGGCGCTTGGGCCGGAGAGGTCCGGAACCTGGGGATCGGTGGCCGGAGGCCGGGGGATGGCCAGGAGGAAAATTTCACGTGCGCCCTTGAGTTCGGCACTTCCTTTCAGCGATGCTGGTCCATATAGATAGACATCGCTCTAGCGAAGAGGAGGCAAACCATGGCCGCACTCGTCGGTGAGATGTCCTGGTTCTGTTGCGGCAACGCCTGGGGACCGTGCGGTTCGACCGGCCGGGGTGCCTGCGGCACCTGCAGCTCGGGCAACTACCAGCACGCCTGGCCCAACGCCTCGGCCGCCTGCTTCACCATCACCCGGCCGGACAGTTGCGGCGTCAGCATGGCGCGGCGCGGCTGCGGCTTCCGGCACTACACCACCAACCTGTGCAACGGGGCGCGGATCGGCACCACGATCGCCGACTGCGGCCCGCAGACCGACCTGTTCTGCGGCGAGCGCAGCTGCTGCGGATCGGCCTGCGGCTCCAACCGCATCATCGACCTGACGCCGGCGGCGTACAGCGTGATCGCCAGCCTCTCGTCGGGTCTGCGTCCCTGCTCTGTCGACATCGTGTGAGAGGCGGCGGTGAGATGACTCCCAAGATGGACCGGCGGCGGCTGCTGAGCACCGCCGTGCTGGGCGGCGCCGGCCTCGTCGGCGCGACCGCCCTCGGCTCGCTCGCGCCCGAGGCGGCGTTCGCGGCCGAGGCCCGACCCGTCGAACCCGGCGCGGCCGACCCCAACTTCGCCGAGGGCCGGATCAGCAAGATCAGCGGGGGTACGTTGCTGGCCAACGGCTCCGACGGGGTGCTGCACTCGATCCGGGTCACTGACGGCACGAGCATCTGGAAGCTGTATCCCACGACGTTCGACCAGATCGCGGTCGGCGACGGGCTATACGCCCGCGGCGTCCGGCTGCCCGACGGCACGCTCGCCGCCGACTCCGTCTGGGTCAACATCGTCAACCTGCACGCGCACATCGCCGCGGTGGGCCGCAACACGCTGCACCTCGACCACAAAGGACAGCGGATCGTGGCGCACGTGGTGCCGGGCTTCTCCGCGGCCGTCTACAACAGCACGCCGGCGGTGTCGGACCTGTCGCTGCTCAAGGTCGGCCGGCACGTGCAGGTGCTGGGCGCCTGGCATCCCGACACGAACGAGATCTCCATCTCGACCGTCTACTCGAGGGCCTGACCCATGCTGGCGACGATCGCCGCCCTGCAGGCACCGCTCGTCGGCGTCGTGCTCGTCTGGGCGGCCCGATTCAAGCTCTTCAGCCGGCACGCGGCGGCGAGCGCCCGCCGGTCCGCGCTGGCCCGCCTGGTGGGTGCGGACCGGGCGCTGCCGGCCTACCGGCTGCTCGGCGGCGCGGAACTGCTGATCGGCGCCCTGCTGATCCTGCCGCCCGTCGCCCGGCTCGAAGGGCTGGCCGCAACCGGGCTGAGCGTGGGCTTCCTGGGCTACCTGGCGTACGCCAAGCGGGTCGCCCCCGACGCGCCGTGCGGCTGCCTCGGTGCGGCACCGGTGCCGGTCGCCGGGCGGAGCATCGCGCGGGCCGCCGTGCTGGTGCCAGCGAGCGTGCTCGCCACGTGGGCCGGCACCGGCTGGTGGGCCGAGCTGACCGCGCCCGGTGCGCTCCTGCTGGCGGCCGAGCTGGCCCTGGTCGTCGCGCTGTCACCGGAGCTCGACCACCGTTGGCTGCTCCCGTTGCGGCAGGTCTGGGTCAACCTGAGCCATCCGCTGCGCGGCGGTTCCGGTGTGCCGCTGCTGCGGTCGGTGCAGCAACTCCAGCAGAGCGGCGTCTACCGCCGGGTCGGCGGGCTGATCAGCTCGGACGTGCGCGAGCACTGGGACGAGGACGAGTGGCGGATGATCTGCTACGCGGCGCGCTACCAGGGCCGGCCGGCGACCGCCGTCTTCGCGGTGCCGCTGCGGGACTGGGCGCCGGAATCGGTGCGGGTCGCGCTCGTCGACGACCGGGCCGGCGCCACGCTGGCGACCCTGCCCGCACCTCGACCGGCGGACGCCGAGTTCGTCACCTGATGCCGCGCGGCCGGCCCGGGACCCGGCACCGGGTTTCGGGCCGGCCGCGCGTCACGGCACCCCCTGCTGGCGCCA
>NZ_JBFAIU010000049.1:0-32701 GCF_040654855.1 Asanoa sp. NPDC050611 | reverse complement strand
ACGACGGCCAGCCTCTCGGCCGCCAACCCGATCAACACGCGCGCGTTGAGGCCGGCGACGGTGGCGCTGATCCGCGCCCGCAACGCCGCCGGCCGCAGCACCTCCACCTGCGCGCCGAGGCGCAGGAACGCGCCCTCGGCGTGGCTCTCCGACTCGATCGGGACCGTGGCCAGCGTCCAGCCGTCGGGCTGGACCTCGCCGGCCGCCGCCGCCTCGGCGACCGCGCGGCCCATCAGGTGCGGCAGTCGCGGCAACGCCTCCGGTGCGAACCGCGCGACCGCCGACCCTCGATAGAGCCGGTCGCGGAACGAGACCACCTGGGCCCGCCAGTGCGCGGCCAGGTCGAACCCCGCAGGCCACTCGAACCGCTCCGGGAGCACGGTCAGGTCGAGGATCTGGTTGACCTTGTACGTGCGTACCGAAGCGTCGGCCCCGGCCACCAGATACCAGGTGCCCGCCTTGAGCACGAGGCCGTAGGGCGACAGCCGGCGCGCGACGACGTCGGACCAGGTCTCGTAGCGCACGGTGATGACGTGCTGCTCCCACACGGCGGCGGCGACCGCGGCGAGGTGGTCGGCCTCGTCGGCGTCCTGGTACCAGCCCGGCGCGTCGAGGTGGAACCGCTGCCGCATCCGCGCGGCCCGCTCCCGCAGGGCGTCCGGGAGCGCCGCGTCGAGCTTGAGCTGTGCCGCCGCGACCGCCGAGGCCAGCCCGAGCGCGGACGCGGCGCCGGGCAGCCCGGTCAGCACGAGCCCGCGGGCCTCGTCGGCGGTGAGACCCGTGAGCTGGGTGCGGAAGCCGTCGACGAGCTGGTAGCCGTGCGCGTCCGCGTACACCGGGATGCCGGCGGTCCCGAGCGCGACCATGTCGCGGTAGACGGTGCGCACGGAGACGTCGAGCTCCGTGGCCAGGGCGGTCGCGCTGAGCCGACCGCGGCTCTGCAGCAGGAGGACGATGGACAGCAGTCGATCGGCGCGCATGCCCCAAGTCTGCCTGTGACCACTGACAAAGGATGTCAGGCCTGTGCACCTAGCGTCGCTGCCATGACCAACACCGATTTCGCGTTCCTCACCGGGCACTGGACCAGCACGCAGCGGCGCCGCACGAAGGTGCTGGCGGGCCAGGACGAGTGGTACGAGTTCACCGCCACCCTCGACTGCCAGGTGCTGCTGGACGGCACCGGCGTCTTCGACGTGCTGCGCGCCCCGGAGCGCGACATCGAGGGACTGACGCTGCGGCTGTACGACCCGGCGGAGCAGGTCTGGCGCATCTGGTGGGCGTCGAAGACGAGCGGCGGCCAGCTCGACGTGCCGGTGGTCGGGCGGTTCGACGGCCCGATCGGCCGGTTCGAGTGCGACGACACCTGGGAGGGCCGCCCGATCCGGGTCCGCTACGAGTGGAACAGGACCGACCCGCGACACCCGACCTGGCAGCAGTCCTTCTCCCCCGACGGCGGCGAGACGTGGGAGGCCAACTGGGTGGCCACCTTCAGCCGGCCGACGACCTAGCCGGCGGGCATACTGTCGCGGTGCGCCTGTATCTCTCGTCGTTCCGGACCGGTGCGCACACCGAGGCGCTGCTCGCGATGACCGACGGCC
This sequence comes from Asanoa sp. NPDC050611, assembly GCF_040654855.1. Lineage (NCBI taxonomy): Bacteria > Bacillati > Actinomycetota > Actinomycetes > Micromonosporales > Micromonosporaceae > Asanoa > Asanoa sp. NPDC050611. The sequence goes on along the minus strand of NZ_JBFAIU010000049.1, from coordinate 31,103 downwards.
GGCACACGGCCCTGGTGCCGCACGCGCTCGACGCCGTGCCGGCCGACGACCGGAAGGCGGGCCTGCGGCGGGACTTCGACGATCTCGGTGCGCTGGGCCTTGACGTGACGCTGGTCGACCTGACCGAGCCGGGTGCGGTGCGCCGGCTGGGCGACTACGACATCGTGTGGGTCCGGGGCGGCAACGTGTTCGTGCTGCGGCGGGTGCTGGCGGACACCGGAGCCGATGCCGTGCTCGTGGACCTGGTCCGCGACGACACGGTGGTGTACGGCGGCTACAGCGCGGGCGCCTGTGTCCTGGCCCCCGACCTGACCGGCCTGGAACTCGTCGACGACCCGCACGCCGTCGAGCGGCCGCTGATGACCGGGCTCGGCCTGCTCGACCGGCCGTTCGTGCCGCACGTGCGGTCACCGGGTCATCCGGAGACGGCCGCCTGCGACGCGGCGTCGGCCGCGTACGCCGCCGCCGGGCGGGCGCACTGGGCCCTGCGCGACGGCGAGGTCCTGCTGGTCGACGGCGACCGCACCCGGCTGCTGCCGGTCTGACCGCGCGGCGGGGGCCACGTCCGGTGGACGTGACCCCCGCCAGAGGTAGGCCGGTCAGTTGCCGAGCAGGGCCGCCGGCGACGCTGCCGGGGCCACGGTGGTCGACGGGCCGTGGTAGATCGCGTTGAAGAGCAGCTTGCTCGGGTCGCGGGACCACGTGCGGAACGTGGGCTCGCTCCCGAACGTCACGATCAGGCCCTCGCCCACCTCGTGCTTGACGACGTTGGCCTTGCCGTTGAGGTGCGAGCCGCCGATCAGCCAGCCGCTCTGGAGCTGCTCGCCCGACTCCGGGAACGACGAGACCACGTCGCCGCCGGTCACGTTGTAGGCCTGGTCGTCCTCGCCGAACCAGACCGGCGTGTCCGGCCGCATGCCCCACGCCACCGGGTCGGTCGTGTCGAAGCGCTGGCTCAGGATGCTGCCCGGCGAGTAGAACTCGTGCTCGTCACCGGGCAGGGCCGGGGCGATGGGCAGGTTCGCCAGCGTCCGGGCCGTGGCCACCGAGTCGCCGATCGCGATCAGCGTCCCGCCGTCGGTCACGAACGACCGCAGTTCGGCCCAACCCTCCTCGCCGACCCCGAACGCCCAGGACCACTCCGCCGGATAGCGGTCGCGGTTGAGGCCGTTGACGATGTCGTTGCGGCTGATGCCGGCCGGCAGCACGATCGTGTCGAACTTCGCGTTCAGGTCGCCCGCGAAGTCGCCCGCGACCACCTCGGTGAAGGGCAGCCCGTTCTGCTCGAACAGCCACTTCATCCAGCCGCCGGGGATGTTGTTGACGCCCCGGAACAGGCCGACCCGGGTGTTGTCCTTGAGGCGCTCGGCCGCCACCCGCGGCGCCTGGCTGACCCCGTGCACCGGGATGCCGGTCCTGCGGGACACCTCGCGCAGCGCCGTCCGGGCCGCGGCGCTCGGCTCGACGATCAGCGTGCCGGGCGCGTGGCCGTCGAACGCGGCGGTCGCCCGCAGGGTGTGCGCACCGGCCTTCTGCAGCGCCGCGATGAACATCGCCGTGCCGTAGGACTCCGGATCCACCAGGTACGCGCCCCGGTTGCCGGGCTGCCCCGGGAACGGCGGCGCGGCCGGCCGCACGTCGCGCACCTGGGTGGTCGACGCCGTGAACGGCGCGGCGACGGTGTTCACCGTGACGCCCAGCAGCATCGGCAGCGTCTGCGCGGTCACGTCGTACGGGCTCTGCGGCGGCCCGCCCGGATACTCCCGGAGGTCCGGGTAGCGCTGGACCTCCAGCAGGGTCTTGGCGAACCGGCCGTACGGCTGCGCGTACCGGATCACGTAGGAGCCGGCGTCGTAGCGCTTGCCGTTCGCGGTGAACGGCGCCGTCGCCTGCTCGATCTCGACGTCACCGGTGCGCAGGACGGTCAGCATCTCGTACGTGGCGAACGGGTCCCGCTGCCCGGCCGGGATCACGTACCCGAACGGCTTGTCCGAGCCCGGGCTCACGGCGTTGCGCTGCGTCCGGTAGAAGTTGAACAGCCACTCCGACCGGTATTTGGCGACATTGGACAGTCCGGCGAACACCGTGGTGTCGAGGTAGTCCACGATCTGCGCCAGCGACCACGACGACTGGTCGTACGGCTCGATGAAGTTGGTGTCCGGCTCCTGTGGCCCGATCGGCCCACCGCTGCTGCTGGTGTACGTGTACGCCAGGTCCCGGGCACTGGCCGCCTCCACGAGGATCCGCGGCGCGCCGTGGTAGGTCATGTACTGCCGCGACGGCGTCCAGTAGTCGTACGTCGAGCCCCAGGTGACGCCCTTCTTGCCCTCCGCGGTGAGGCTGCGGGACATCTCCATGCCGAGCGCGTTGGTCTGCTGGACGGTGATGGGGTCGATGTTCGGGTCGTTCGGCGACAGGTACGGCGGGATGAAGATCCGCGCGTTGCCGGAGCCCATCTGGTGCAGGTTCTGCACGACCTGCGGCTTCCACTCGTTCTGCCACGCCACGCTGAGCTTCGTCTCGGGCTGCGTGAACATGAACCAGTCACGGTTGTCGTCGTGCCCGATGTACTTCTGGTACAGGTCGGGATAGGTGCGGGCGTACGACGTGCCGGCGGTCTCGTTGAAATAGTCGCCGACCCACTCGGTGCCGTCCGGGCTCTGCGCCGGGATGATGAACAGGACGATGTTGTCGAGGATCTCGTCCACACTGGTCGACTTCTCGTCCGCGAGCCGGTGCAGGATGTTCGGGATCACCTGCGCGGTGCCGACCTCCGTGGAGTGGATGGCCGCCTCGAGCAGGTAGATCGGCTTGCCTTCGTCGGCGAGCCGGCGGGCCTGCGCCTCGGTCAGCCCGCGCGGGTCGGCCAGCCGCCTGTTGATCTGCTTGATCCGGTCGAGGTTCGCCAGGTTGGCCGGCGAGCTGACGGTCAGCATCGGGAACGGCTTGTCGGTGGCCGTCTTTCCGAGCTCCTGGTAGAGCACCTTCTCGGACTTGTCGGCGACGAGCTTGTAGTAGCGGACCATGTCCGCCCACTTCGCGAGCCGGCCCTCGGCGCCCAGCTTGAAGCCGAAGAACTGCTCCGGTGTGGTGATCCTCGGTGCTGCGGTGGCGGTGTTCGCCACCAGACCGCCGCCGGCGATCAGGCCGATGGCAAGGCAAGCGGTCAGCAGCCTTCTCCTGGTGCGGGTGCGCATGGTGACCCCCTATCGCTGTGTGCCGTCGGTGCCGAACCGCGGCCGCAGGTCCTGGATCCCGGCGGCGTCGACCTTGGCCGCCGGGCCGTGATAGATCGCGTTGTAGAGCAGGTTGAACTGCGCGCGGGGCAGCGTCCGGAAGGTGATCTCACTGCCGTACGTCACGACCTCGCCCTTGCCGACCGTGAACGACACGACGTTGGCGTCGCCCCGGATGTGCTCGGCCCCGCGCAGGTAGCCGCTGGCCAGCACCTCACCCTCGGCCGGGTAGCTGGAGACCACCTCGCCCGCGTTGCCGGTCAGCTCCCAGGACTGCGTGTTGTAGAGCCAGACCGGCCACGAGTCGGGCATGCCCCACGCGACCGGGTTGTCCGTGTCGAACGTCTGGTGCAGCAGGCTGCCGCCGGTGGTGAACTCGTCCTCGTCGTCCGGCACACCGGGCCTGATCGGCAGGTCGAGCAGCTGCTGCGCGGTCTCCACCGAGCTGCCGATGGCCAGCAGGGTGCCGCCGTCGCGGACGAACTGCGCCAGCTTGGCCCAACCCGCTTCGCCGACGCCGTACGCCCACGAGTAGCGCTCGTCGTACCGGGCCGGGTCGAGACCCTCGACGATGTCCTCCTGCGACACTCCGGACGAGACGACGATCGTGTCGTACAGCTCGCTCAGCGACGTCCGCTGGAAGTCCTGCGCGGAGACCACGTCGTAGTTGACGCCGTACTGGTCGAACTGCCACATGTCCCAGCCGCCGGGCATGTTCCCGACGCCGCGCAGCAGGCCGACCCGGGTCCTGGGCTTGAGCTGGACGCCGTCGACCCGTGGCGCGCGGTCCACCGCGGTGACCGGCACGCCGGTCTTGGCGGAGGCGGTCGCCAGCACCTGCCGGGCCGCACCGGTGGCCGGCACGATGTAGGTGCCCGCGGGATAGCCGGCGAAGGCGGCCGCGGCGCGGAAGGTCGGGATGTTCGCGTCCTGCAACGCCGACACGATCTGGGCCGTGCCGTAGGACTCGGGCCGGACCAGGTAGGCGCCCTTCCCGCCGGGTGCGCGCGGCATGGAGACGGGCGCCGGCTCGACCGACGGGACCCGCTCGAGCTGGGCCTCGAACGGCGTCATGACCTCGGCGACGGAGACGCCGAGCTGCAGCGGCAGGCTCGTCGTGGCCTCGGCGTAGGGCAGCAGCACCGGGCACTCGCCGCAGTCCCGGACCTCGGGGTACCTGTCCGTGCCGAGCACCTGGTGCGCCCAGTTGCCCCGCGGCTGCTTCATCCGGATCACGTGCGACCCGGCCTCGTAGCGCTTGCCGTCGGCCGTGAACGCCGAACGCGCCCGCTCGATCTCGACGTCCGTCCACTCCAGACGCTGGAGCAGTTCGTAGGTGGCGTACGGGTCGCGCTGCTTCGCGTCGACGACGAACGCGTACGTGCCGGACGGCACGCCCTTCGTCAGGTACTCCTGCGGCACCGCGAACAGGTTGTCGTAGAGGAGCTTGTCGCCGTTGTCGGCGGTGTACTCCATGCCCGCGTACGTCGCGATCTTCGCGTAGTCGACGATGTCGGCGAGCGTCCACGTGTTCGAGCGGTACGGCTCGATCAGGTTCATCCGGGCCTGCTGCGGCCCGAGCGGACGCCCGTCGCGGGAGACCTGCGGGTACGCGTAGTCCGTGACCGAGGCGATCTCCGTGAGGTAGATCCCCGCGCCGGTGAACGGGAAGTACCCGCCGGGCTGCTCCAGGGTCCAGAAGATGTGGTACTCGCCGCTGCCGACGCCCGTCTTGCCGGCGGCGGCGAGCGCACGGGCGGCGTGCTGGCCGATCGCGGCCACCGAGGAGCTCATGTTCGCCGGCACGTTCTCGCTGGTGATACCGCCGTACGGCGGCACGAAGATGCGGCTGCCCGAGTTGCCCTTCTGGTGCATGATGTGCACCATCGCCGGGCGGTACTTCTTGATCAGCCCGAGCCGGTACTGCGCCTCGACCTGGGTGAACATCGTCCAGTCACGGTTGTCGTCGTGGCCGGTGTACTTGTGGTAGAGGTCCGGGTACTGGCGGGCCAGCGACGTGCCGGCCGTCCGGTTGAAGTGGTCGATGATCAGCTTCTGGCCGTCGGGGTTCTGCGACGGCACCAGCACCACGACCGAGTTGTTGAGGACCTTCCGGGTGAAGTCCGAGTCCTCGGTGGCGAGACGGTGGACGATGTCGTTGATCGCCTGTCCGTTGCCCACCTCGCTGGAGTGGATCGTCGCCTCGAGGTGGTAGAACGGCACACCCTCGGCGGCCAGCCGGCGGGCCTCCTCGGGGCTGGTGCGGCGCGGGTCGGCGAGCTTCTGGTTGATCTCGACCAGCCGGTCGAGCCGGCGCAGGTTGGCGGGCGAGCTGATGAGGACGGTCCCGTACTCGTTGCCCATCGTCGTCGGCCCGACGGCCTTGTAGTCGACGCGGTCGGACCGGTCGGCGATCAGTTTCAGGTAACGCAGCACATCGGAATAGGCGGCGAGCTTCCCCTCGGCGCCCATCTTGAATCCGAAGTGCTGTTCGGGGGTGGGTATGGCGGCCCGGGCGGCCGCGGCCGACGGGACCAGGCCCGGGCCGGCGGTGGCGGTGGGTGCGGACGCGGTGGCGGCGACCAGCGCCAGCAGGGCCACGCACGCGCCGTACAGGATTGATGGACGGGTCTTGGGCATCGGCGAACCTTCCGACTCGACATCGGTCGTCATAGATCGACGGTGACCGAACCGTAGCCGCGCCCGTCCGGCGCCACAGTGGCTGCGCTGTTCGCGTTTGTTCGCGTTCTTTCGGGGGCGCCGAAAGCTCAAGAATGGCTCAACATAACTGCTCAGGCCTTCAGCAGAAGCGGTTGAGACAGCGACGATCATCGAGGTGTCGAAGCCGCGAAAGACCGGGGTGGCGCCAGCCCGGCTGCGCGCGAGCGCACTGGCACCGATGTTCACGGACCGGTCGGCCCGCGGGATCGCGGATCGGCTCGGCGACCTCATCCACGCCGGCTCGCTCGCGCAGGGCCTGCCGCTGCCGACCGTGCGCGCGCTGGCCGCGGCGCTGCACGTCGGTCCGACGACGGTCGCCTCGGCCTGGGCCCAGCTCCAGGCGCGTGGCCTGATCCACAGCGACCGGCGACACGGCAGTTTCGTACGCGGTCCCGGAACACTGGCCGGCCGGCGGTTCGCCAGCCTGGCGCCGCCGTCGGTCCGGCTCGACCTGGCCACCGCCTTCCCCGACCCCGCCCTGCTGCCCGACCTGGCCGGCCCGATGGCCGCGGCGGTCGAGGGCACCCACTGGCGGACCTACCCGGACGACACGGTGGACGCCGGCCTGGCCGCGGTGCTGGACGCGACCTGGCCGTTCGAGGCCGAGGACTTCACGGTCACCAACGGCGCGCACGACGCCGTGCACCGGGTCGCCGGCGTGGTCCTGCACCCGCACGACCGCGTGCTCGTCGAGGAGGTCGCCGCCGCCTCGCTGCTCGACATCGTCGAGGACCACCGGGCCACGGCGGTGCCGGTGCGCTGCGACGACGAGGGGCCGCTGCCGGACGCGCTCGCCGCGGCGCTGGCGACCCGGCCCGGCATGCTGCTCCTGCAGACCCGGATGGCGAGCCCGTACGGGCACGCGCTGTCCCGCCGCCGGGCCGCGGCGCTGGCGCCGATGCTCGCCGACCACGACATCGTGATCCTCGAGCAGGACAGCGCGCACGAGCTCGCGCCGACCCCCGACGTGTCGCTCGGTGAGTTCCTGCCGGAGCGGACCCTGCTCGTCCGCAGCTGGAACAAGTCGCACGGCCCGCACCTGCGGGTCGGCGCGCTGGCCGGGATCCGGCGGGTCGTCACGCGCGTGCGGGCCCGGCAGAAGGCCAGCGGCGGCTGGCCTTCCGTGCTCACGCAGCGCGCCCTCGCCCAGATGCTGGTCGATCCGGAGACCCGGGCCATGATCGGCCAGGCGCGGGCCACCTACCGCCAGCGCCGGCTGCAGCTCGTCCAGGCGCTGCGCGAGCACGGCCTGCGGCCCACCGGCGTGGCCGGGCTGTCGGCCTGGGTGCCCGTCAGCGACGCGGCCACCGCGATCAGCGCGCTCGCCGCCGACGGCATCGGCATCGCCTCGGGCGCACCGTTCACTGTGGATGAAAGCGGCCGGTCACACGTCCGGATCGCCACCACCCTGCGGCACGACGAGCACGCCCGGATCGCCCGCGCTCTGGAGAAAGCGCACCATCGCTAGATAGGCTCACCGGTCGTGGATGAACCGCGGGACGAAGCCGACCGGGTACGCGTGTCCGACCGCGAACGGGAGCAGGTCGTCGACCTGCTCGGCCGGGCCGCCGCCGAAGGCCGGCTGACGCTGGACGAGTACGCCGACCGGGCCGCCGACGCGCACGCGGCACAGACCCGCGGCGAGCTCGCCAGGCTGACCGACGACCTGCCGGCCGTGCTGCCGTCCGCCGCCCCGCTGCCCAGGCCCACGGCGGCGCCGGACCAGGCCCCGGTGCGGATGGTCGCCGTGTTCGGCAACGAGTCCCGCAAGGGCCACTGGCTGGTGCCGGCGCGGTTGCAGACCTGGTCGGTGTTCGGCGACTGCCACCTGGAGCTGCAGGAGGCCCAACTGCAGTCACCCTTGACGACGCTCGAGGTGAACGTGGTCTTCGGCTCGGCCACCATCTTCGTGCCCGAGGGCGTCGAGGTCCGCCTGACCGGGCCCGCCGTCTTCGGCAGCAAGGAGTCGAAGCTGCACGGCGCGCCGCGGCCCGGCGGCCCGGTGCTGGACGTCCGCGTCAAGGTCGTCTTCGGGTCCGTCACCGTCCGGCCGCCACGCCGCCGCTGACCGCTGCTCAGATCGTGAAGCCACCGTCCACGTTGACGGTCGCACCGGTGATGTAGCGACCGCCGTCGCCGGCCAGGAACGCCACGGTCGCCGCGACGTCCTCCGGGCGCGCGTAGTGGCCCAGCGCGGTGTGCCCCGCGATCAGCTCCGCGTTCGGCCCGTCGGCCGGGTTGGCGTCCGTGTCGGTCGGGCCGGGGTTGACCAGGTTGACCGTGATCGCCCGGGGACCCAGCTCGCGGCCGAGGGCCTTGGTGAGGCCCACCAGCGCGGTCTTGCTCATCGAGTAGAGCGCGAAGCCCGGGAAGATCGCGCGTACCGCCATGTTGCTGCCGATGTTGATGATCCGCCCTCCGGCCGGCATGTGCCGCACCGCGGCCTGGGTCGCGATGAACGGCGCGCGGATGTTCACCGCGACCGTCTGCTCGAACTCCGCGAGGGTGAGCTGGTCGAGCGGGCCGGTGACGAAGGCGCCGGCGTTGTTGACCACGATGTCGAGCCGGCCGAGCTCGGCGGCGGCCCGGTCGACCGCGCCGACCATCGCGGCCGGGTCGGCGCTGTCGGCGCGCACCGCGGCGGCCTTCCGTCCGGTCGCCCGGATCCGTTCGGTCACGGCGTCGGCGCGCCGCTCGTCCTGCTGGAAAGTCAGTGCCACGTCGGCACCCAGCTCGGCGAGCCGCACCGCGACCGCCGCACCGATGCCCCGGCTGCCGCCGGTCACCAGCGCCACCTTGCCGTCAAGCGTGTTGTTCATGATGTTCAGCCTGCTCGGGCGCGCAGCCGGCGTCTGGCGCCCATCGGACCTGGCGTTGCGGTGAGCACCGATTGGGCAGCTTCTGGCCTGGCGGGTGAGCGCCGGCCGCGTGCATCGTGACCACACGACGAGGAAGGGGTCTGCGATGGCGAAGGTTCTCGTGCTCGGAGCGGGCCTGACCGGCCTGGCCACCGCCGCGTTGCTCGCGCGGGACGGGCACGCGGTCACCGTGGTGGAGCGGGACCCGGCGCCGGCACCGCCGCCGGGGCAGGCGTGGGACGGATGGCCACGCCAAGGGGTCAACCAGTTCCGCCTGGCGCACTTCATGCTGCCCAGGTGGTGGTCGCTGGTCCGGGCGGAACTGCCCGGGGTGACGGAGGCGCTGCTGGCGGCCGGCGCGTTGCGCTGCAACCTGCTCGCGCTGCTCCCGGAGCGCCGGCGCGGGCCGATCCGGCCGGCGGACGACCGGTTCGAGACGGTGACCGCACGGCGCCCGTTGCTCGAGGCCGTCCTGTCGCGCGCGGCGGAGTCCGCGGGCGTCACGATCAGCCGCGGCGTCGCGGTCACCGGGCTCGCCACCGACGGGCACGGCGCAGTGCCGCGGGTGATCGGGGTGCTGACCGCCGCGGGCCCGCCGATCCACGCGGACCTGGTCGTCGACTGCGGCGGCCGCCGGTCCGCGCTGCCGGCGTGGCTGGTGGCCGCGGGGGCGCGCCCGCCGGTGGAGGAACGCGAACCGTGCGGGTTCGTCTACTACGGCCGGCACTTCCACGGCGAGCTGCCCGAGATGCACACCAACGTGTTGCAGGCGTACGACTCCCTGAGTGTCCTGACCCTGCCCGGCGACAACGGCACCTGGAGCGTCGTGCTCGTCACGCACGGCCGGGACAAGGCGATGCGCGCCCTGCGTGACCCGGCGTGCTGGCACCAGGTGCTGGCCCGCTACCCGCTCGCCGCCCACTGGGCGGACGGTGCACCGATCACCGGCGTCGACGTCATGGCCGGCATCGAGGACCGCCACCGGCGGCTGGCGGTGGCCGGCACGCCCGTCGCCACCGGCGTGGTCACCGTCGGCGACGCCTGGGCCTGCACCAACCCGTCGCTCGGCCGCGGCGCGTCGATCGGGCTGCTGCATGCCCTGCTGCTCCGCGACACCCTGCGCGAGATCGACCCGGCCGAGCACGACAAGCTGGCCAGCCGGTTCGACGAGCTGACCGCACGGGCGATGGAACCGTTGCACCAGGCGACGGTCTGGCTCGACCGGCACCGGCTCGCCGAGCTCGAGGCGGACCTGGCCGGCGAGCCCTACCGCCCGGACGACGGCCGCTGGGCGGCCAGCAAGGCGCTGTTCGCGGCGAGCCTGCACGATCCGGAGCTGACCCGCGCGTACAGCGCGCTGGCGTCGTTCATCGCCGGCCCGGACGAGGTCTTCGCGGAGCCGGGTGTGCGGGAGCGGGTCGGTCGGCTCAGCGCCGGAGCGCCGCCGTATCCACTGCCGGGACCGTCCCGGGCCGAGCTGCTGTCCACGTTGGACCAGGCAGGAGCAGCGGGCTGGCCAGGATGAGCAGGCCCGCGACGGTGATCGCGGTGCGCGGGCTGGTGGCGTCGGCGAGCAGGCCGCCGAGGGCGCTGAGGACGGCGATCGACGCGCCGCTGCTGATCGACCAGGCCGACAGCGTGCGGGCGACGCGTGCGTTCGGCGTCTGCTCGAGCCGGTACGTGGCCAGCACCGGGTTGAACAGGCTCATGCTGACGATGATCGCCAGCTCGACGGCGATCACCGTGGCGAGGCCGACGACGCCGGGCTGGACGAACGCGAGACCGATCAGCCAGACCGCGCGCAGCGTGCCGACGGTACGGATGATCCGGTGCTGGCCGTAGCGGGCCACGACCCGGCGGGCCAGGCGCGCACCGATCAGTCCGCCGACGCAGGGCGCAGCGAACGCCAACCCGTACTGCCAGGGCGGGAAGCCGAGGTCGCCGAGGAGCAGCACCGCCAGCAGCGGCTCGGTCGCCATGATCAGGCCGGCGACCAGGATCTGGTTGAGGAAGAGCGGGCGCAGCCCGGGGTGGGTGAGCAGGTGCCGCCAGCCGTCGAGCAGCTCGCCGACCCGGGTCCCGCGCCGCGCGGTCCGCCGCGGTGGTTCCTCCCGGCCGCCGATGGCGGTGATCCCCAGCGCGGAGAGCAGGTAGCTCAGCGCGTCGGCGACCACGGTGGTCACCGGGCCGAACAGGCCGACGGCGGCGCCGCCCAGCGGTGGGCCGACGGCGATCGCGCTCCACGTCGTCGACTCGAACCGCGCGTTGGCGACGAGCAGGTCGGCGGGCTCGACCAGGGTCTTGAGGTAGGCACCGCTCGCCGCGCCGAAGGCGATCTTCGCCGCCGCGACGATCGCCGAGACGACCAGCAGCTGCGCGAAGACGAGCCGATCGACGGCGTACGCGATCGGGATCGTCGCCATGGCCGCGAACCGGACGAGGTCCATCGCGATCAGCACCGGGCGCTTGCGGTGAAACTCCACCCAGGGCGCGAGCGGAAGCGCGATCAGCGCGCCCACCGCAGGACCCACGGCGGACAGCGCGGCCACCTGGCCCGGGCCGGCGTCCAGCACCAGCACCGCGATCAGCGGGAACGCACCGAAACCCAGACCGGAGCCGTAGGCGCTGACCGCGTACGCGGCCCACAGCCACCTGAACCGTCGCCCCACCGACACAACCCTTCGTTGGCCTCACGGAATCTCAGCAGGGTCGGCGCAAGGGCTCAAACAACCATCGGGGCGGCGAGCCACAACTGATGGTTGTGGGTCTAGGGTTCGACGCATGGATCTGGACGCCGTGCGCACCTTCGTCGCGGCGGCCGACGCCGGCCAGTTCCAAGAGGCTGCCGCCGCGCTGTCGATCACCCAGCAGGCCGCCTCCAAGCGCGTCGCGGCGCTGGAGAAGGACCTGTCCGTGCGGCTGTTCACCCGCACGGCCCGCGGGGTCCGGCTCACGGTCGACGGCCAGGCGTTCCTGCCGCACGCCCGCGAGTTGCTCCGGGTGGCCGACCGGGCCGACGCGTCCGTGCGTCCGGGCCGGCGGGCGCTGCGGGTCGACGTGCTCAGCCGGCGCGTGGTGCCGGCGGTGCTGCTGCAGGACTTCTACCGCACCTATCCCGAGATCGAGCTGGACGTCGTGACGCTGGACGCGGACGTCACCGGGGCGATCGCCGCCGTCGAGGCCGGCAGCGTCGACGCCACCTTCCACGCGATCGCGCTGCCGGCCCGGCGGGTCCCCGCGACGATCCGCACCACCTGGGTCATCGACGAGCCGCACGAACTGCTCGTCGGTCCGCGTCACCCGCTGGCGAACGCGCGCTTCGTGACGCCCGCCCGGCTGGTCGGGCACCGCATCTGGATGCCGGGCATGGCCGCCGGCACCGAGTGGGCCGACTACTATGTCGAGCTCGCCGCCGCGTTCGGGCTCACCATCGACGTGATCGGGCCCAGCTTCGGCAACGAGGTGCTGATGGCCGAGCTGGCCGAGTCCGCCGAACTGGCCACATTGGTCGGCGAGCGCTCGCGCTACCTGTGGCCGGACAGCTACGACCTGCGCCGCATCCCGGTCCACGACCCGATGCCGATCTACCCGATGTCGCTGATCCGGCGGGCCGACAACCGGCATCCGGCGCTCGGCAAGCTGCACGACTACCTGGTCGCCAGACGCGCCGACCTCTCGGGCGTCGACGTCTGGCTGCCGCAGTGGCGCGACCGCTAGGAGGTGGCGGGCTGGTGCCTCGCGAACCAGGAGCGGGCCTCCGGAGTGCTGAGCAGGACCGCGTAGACCGTCGGCCAGACCAGGCTGCTCAGCGCCGCGAAGACGCCCCCACCGAACAGGCGGGCCACCGCGAGGGCCACGGCGACCGCGCACAGGGCGAGGACCGCCCGGCGCGCCCAGCGCCGGCCGCGCCGCACCGCCTCTCCCAGGCCGACGTAGAGCAGGCCGTACACCGCGTAGAGGGCGGACCGCAGCGGACTGCCCGACGGCAGGCTGACCAGCGCGCCCAGCACGGTCAGCCCGCCGCCGACGTAGAGCAGGATCGACGCGGCGAGCACCGGCCCGGGCGGCTTGCGGCTAGCCACCGTTGCCCACGAGGCGGCCCACGTTCTCCGGCGCGAAGAACTCCGTCGGTGAGGTCACACCGGAGTTCAGGCGGGCGAACGCGTCCATCGCGTCCTGGTTGCCGGCCATCGCGGAGACCAGGTGGACCATCTGCTCGTCGGGCGGTTGCAGCGCGGCGATCTGCAGGGTCATCTGGTAGACCGGCATGGCGCGGGCGTCCCGGCTCCGCTGGAAGCCCGCCATCGCCGCCGCGTAGTCCGCGCCGGCCAGCGCCGCGGCCAGGGCGTCGGCACAGCCCTCGGCGTCGAGGAAGGCGTCGGTGATGCCTTGCGCCGTGATGAAGTCCCGGCAGTAGCCGGCGTCGCCGACCAGCGCCCAGCCCGGCCCGTACGGGTTGCGGAAGTAGTTGGGCACCGACGTGCCGACGATGCGCTCCTCGCGCTTGGCGTCGCGGATGCGCTCGGCGAACGCGGGCGCGCTCGCGAACATCGCCATCAACGTGCCTTCGACGTCGTCGCGGTGCGCGGCCAGTTCCGCGTGCGGCCAGCCGCCGATCACCAGCGTGCGGTCGTCGTTGGTGGGGCACACCGCCCAGCCGCGGCCGGGCCGGCTGTAGGCCTCGAAGGTGTCGGTCGGCAGGTTGCTCCAGTATGAGTAGTAGCCGACCGTCAGCGGTGGTCGCTCCTCGTACTCCGCGGGCCGCACCGCCTTGGCGACCACGGAGTTGCGGCCGTCCGCGCCGACCACGACCCGGGCACGTTCCACAACGGACACTCCGCCGGCGGCGCGGCCACGGATCCCGTCCACCTGTCCGTCGGCGGCGAGCAGCACCTCGTCGACGGTGAAGCCCTCGCGGACCTCGGCACCGGCCGCCGCCGCCGCGTCGACCAGGATCTTGTCGAGCAGGGGACGGCGCGGCGCGTACGCGTAGGGCGAGTCCGCGGTGCCCGGCGCGCCGGCCAGGACGAGCGGCCCGAAGTCGAACGAGTATCGCCCCACCGGCGGGCAGCCGGTCGCGACGACCTGGTCCAGCAACCCCCAACGGCGTAGCGCGGCGGCGCCCGGCGGGTGGATGACGTGTGTGGACACGGTGTCGCTGGGAAACGTCGCCCGGTCCACCAGCAGCACCCGATGCCCCTGCCGCGCCAGCAGCATCGCCAGCGGCGACCCCGCACACCGGGCACCCACCACGATCACGTCGTACGCCTGGCTCATCAGCCCTCCGATTCGTCCTGGTGAATCTACCTGCGATCGCCGCCCGGATCTGCTGACGATCAAGGCGTGCCCGATCGGGACCGCGCGAACCTGCGCTATCCGCTGGCACCGATGGTCGCGGGCGCGGTCCGGGAGCTACCGGTCGGGCCAGGCTGGGCGTACGAGCCGAAGTGGGACGGCTGGCGCCAGCTCGCCTGGGTCCGGGCGGGCCGGGTGCAGTTGCAGACCCGCAACGGGCACGCGATCGGGCTCCAGTTCCCGGACATCACCCGCGCGCTGCGGGCCGCGCTGCCCGCCGGCACCGTGCTCGACGGCGAGCTGGTCGTCTGGGACGAGGGCCGCGACCGCACGAGCTTCTCGCTGCTGCAGCGCCGGGCCGCCGCGGGTGGCGGGCGCGCGCCGCAGCTCGCTCGGCAGTTCCCGGCGCACTACGTGGTCTTCGACGTGCTCGGCACCGCCGAGGAGTCGCTGCTGCCCGCGCCGTTGCGGGAGCGCCGGGACCGGTTGGAGGAGCTGTTCGCCGACGTGCCGAACCAGCTCGTGCTCTGCCCGCAGAGCGACAGCGTGACGGTGGCGCGCGAGTGGATGGACACATGGGTGACGACCGGGATCGAGGGCATCGTCGCGAAGCGTCGGGACCAGCGCTACCGCGCGGGCCGGGGCGGCTGGCGCAAGCTGCGGGTACGCGGCACGGCGGAAGCGGTCATCGGCGGCGTCACGGGCTGGCTGACGGCGCCCCAGACCGTCCTGGTCGGACAGTACGACGGCAACGGCCGCCTGCGCTACACGGGGCGATCGATGCCGCTGACCGACGAGCAGCGCGCGGAGCTGGCGCCGTTGCTGTCCCGGCCGGTGGCCACGCGCCGCGGCGAGCCGGTGCGGCACCCCTGGCCGCAGCCGCTGCCGCCGTCCTGGTCCGCCTCCTGGCAACGCCCCGAAGCCCAGGCGTACGTGCAGGTGGAGCCGGCCGTCGTGGCGGAGCTGCTGGTCGACACCGCGATCGAGCGGGGCCGCTACCGGCACCCCGTGCGGCACGTCCGGGTCCGCCGCGACCTGTCCGTCTACGACGTTCCGCTGCTCGGCGTCACCGAGTAGGCCGCGGCCTGGATCGCGGCGGTGAAGGCGGCGACGGCCGGGTGGGCGGCGGCGCCGGTGCGGTAGGCGACCCGCGTGCGCCGCCGGGTGTCCAGCCGGACCAGGCGCACCTCGGCCGGCGGGTCGGTGGCGGCCAGCGCGGGCACCAGCGACACGCCCTGGCCGGCCGCGACCAGAGCCAGCACCGTGGCGAAGTCGTCCGCGTGGTGCCGGGCCCGCGGCAGGTAGCCGGCGCTGCGGCAGACCTGCAGCGTGACCGTGTGGCACAGGGTGCCCGGGGTGGCCAGGATCCACGGCTCGTCGGCCGCCTCGGCCAGCGTCGCGGCCGCACCGGTGGCCGGCACCGCCAGGAAGACGGGCTCCGTCAGCAGGGGCACGGAGTCCAGGGTCGGATCGGGCTTCACGGGCACCACGTCGTAGTCGTGCAGCAGCCCCACGTCGAGGCGGCGGTCGCGCAGCGCGCCCGGGACCTCCGCCGGGTCCAACTCGGTGACCATCAGCTCCAACCCCGGATGTTCCCGGCCGAGGGCGACCAGGGTGGCCGGCAGGAGCGTGCGAACCGCCGTCGGGAAGGCGCCGATCCGCAGCGGACCCGATACGCCGGCGCCGACCGCGGCCAGGACCGCCGTCGTGTGCTCCAGCGCCGCGAAGACCGCGTCGGCGTGCTGCACCAGCACGTGGCCCGCGGCCGTCAGCGTGACCCGCCGGCCCGTGCGGCGCAGCAGGTCGACGCCCGCCTCGCGCTCGAGGGTGGCGAGCTGCTGCGAGACCGCCGAGGGCGTGTAGGTGTGCGCCTGTGCCACGGCGGCGATCGTGCCGAGGCGGGACAGGTCGCAGAGCAGGCGCAGGCGGCGCAGGTCGAGCATCAGATCAGCTTACGGTTTGCGGCAGAAATGCGAACTGGACCTTACGCTTCGGCGTACCCGAGGCTGGGGTCATGACCTTGACCGGCTTGTACGTCCCGTTGATCACACCGTTCGACCACGACGGCGCCATCGCCGTCGACGCCCTCGAGGCTCTCGCCAACGACGTGCTCGGCGCGGGCGCCGCCGGGATCGTGGCCCTCGGCACGACCGGCGAGCCGGCGTCGCTGACCGAACAGGAGCGGCACCGCGTCGTCGACGTGCTGGCCCGCGTCTGCGCCGAACGATCGGGCCAGCTCGTCGTCGGCGCCGACACCGCGGCGGCGGCGCGGGACCTGACCCGCTGGCCCCAGGTGACCGCGACCCTCAGCGTCGTGCCGCCGTTCCTGCGGCCGGGTGCGGCCGGGGTGCACGCCCATTTCACCGCCCTGGCCGCCGCGAGCCCCGTGCCGGTGGTCGTCTACCACGTCCCCTACCGCACCGGCCAGCACCTCGACGCCGGCGCGATCCGCCGCCTCGCGGCCGTCGACGGCGTGGCCGGCATCAAGTACGCGGTCGGCGGGCTCGACGCGGACACGGTCGACCTCCTGGCCGACCCGCCGCACGGTTTCGCCATCCTCGGCGGCGACGACACCTTCGTCTCGCCCCTGCTCGCGCTGGGCGCGCACGGTGGCATCCTCGCCTCGGCGCACGTGGCGACGGCGCGGTTCGCGGAGCTCGTCGACGCGTGGCGGGCCGGGGACGCGACCACCGCCCGCGCCCTCGGGCACGACCTCGCCCGCCTGTCGACGGCGCTGTTCGCCGAACCCAACCCGGCGGTCATCAAGGCCGTCCTCCACGCGCGGGGCCGGATCCCGACCCCGGCGGTACGCCCGCCGCTGCTCGCCGCCGCGCCGGAGTCGCTGGCGGCCGCTCTGCAGCTCAGAAACTGACCGACCCACCGACCGGGATCCGCGTGTACGCCGTGCGGCCCTTCTCCTCCAGCCAGCCGTCGAAGTTGCCGTTGCCGCGGTCGGAGAACATCGCGTCGTGGATCGGGAACGCCCGGGCCGGCGCCACCGCGCGGGTGAAGTCCAGCGCCTCCGCCAGCTTGGTCCACGGCCCGCTGGCCGGCACGAGCAGCGTCTCCACGGGCACGGACGGCACGAAGAAGGAGTCGCCCGGGTGGTAGACGCCGGCGACGACGAACCCGACGTTGGCACAGCCCGGCAGGCCCTCGTAGGTCTCGGCGTGCGCACCGCCGACCGTGCTGACCTCGAATCCCGCCGCGGTGAACGTGTCGCCGGGCGCCACGGGCTGGATCGCCGCGGCCACCGCGGGCGCGCCGTCCTCCTCGGCCGTGGCGGCCAGCCCCGCCGGACCGTGGATCCGCAGCTTCCGCGCCGATCCCAGGAGGGATTCCAGGTGCGCGACGTCGAAGTGGTCGGCGTGCTCGTGGGTGACCAGGATGTCCGTGACGCCCTCGTAGGCCGCCGGCTCGGTCCAGATGCCCGGGTCGAGCAGCAACCGCCGGTCACCGTCGTCGAGCCGTACGCAGGCGTGCGTGTACTTCGTGAGCTGCATGATCGCACCCTACGCGGCCGCCGGGCGTCTCCCGCCCGGCGGCCGCGTCGGTGTCACTTGCCGGCGAGCTTGTCGAAGTCGATGACGTCCGCCTCGGCCGGGGCCTTGATGCCCAGGTCCTTGCCGAAGTCACTGAACGCGAGCCCGCCGTCCTTGCTGTCGGCGCCCTCCATCAGCAGCGGGTAGGGCTCACCGGACGTGGCCACCCACAGCTTGCTGCCTGCGCTGCCACCGTCGAGCAGGGCGAGCGCGTCGACGCCGTCGATCTGCTTGGTGTCGCCCTTGGTCACCGTGCCCGTCGGGCTCAGCAGGTCGTCGACGTTGGCCAGCGAGAACAGCTCCGAGAGGTCCTGGTCCTTCGCGGAGACCTTGGCCCACTTGTCGCCCATCATCTTGGCGATGGTCTTGCCCTGGTCGGCACCGGCGGTGGCGGTCCAGAACTTCTCGTCGGGACGGATGAACTGCTGCCCGCCCACGGCCAGCACCTCGACGGTGCCCTGGGCCGCGCCCGCCGAGATCTTGCCCTGCACGTCCTTCCCGCTGATCGCGAGGTCGAGGCTGAGGTTCTCGCCCTCCTCGACGACGTCGCCCTTGAGGCGGTAGGACTTGGCGCTCAGCAGCGCCGCCTTCGCCTGCTTCAGGATCTCGTCCGGAGTCTGGTCGGCGATGCCGTTGCCCGCCGGCGAGGCGGACGTGGCCGCCGGCGCCGGCGTGCCGGCGTCGTCGGCGTTGCCGCAGCCGGCGACGAGCGCGGCCGCGAGGGCGATCGGGATCGCCCACTTAATCGTTACGGTCCTCATCTGAGCTACTGCCCTTCTGCCCCCGTTCGGGACCAGGTCTCGAACGTTTTGAAGAAATATGTCCATCTCTGAAACCGAGATGGGCCGGTTGGGCAGGTTAGGCGACCGTGGCCGTCGAACTCAAATCGCGCTCACGTGCGCGGACACAGTGGACGAACGCGTCAGTCGCCCGAGCCGCAGGCGGTGCCGTCGCCGTTGCGGTCCAGGCCGTGCCGGTCGCGACCGCCGGTCACGGGAAGCGCCCCGAAGCCGCGTTCCCGCAGCCAGGCGCACTTGTCACTGATGCCGTCCGGGAACACCCACGGCACGCAGATGCTCCGGTCGCCGTACGCGTGGTCGCAGCCGTCCGTGCCTTCCGCGATCTCCAGGCCGGCGGTGGGCGACGGCAACGGCGGGTTCGGCTTGGCCTTCGGCTGCTCGGCGAACGGCTGCACGAGCGGTGGCGGCGCTCCCGTCGGGCCCGTCGGGTCCGGCTCGTCGGCGCCGGCCTCGTGCGGTTTCGTGCCGACGCCGCTGTCCGCCGCGGACTCGTCGGCCGGCGCCGCGGCACCGCTGCCGGCCTGCCAACGGCCCTCGCCGTCACCGCCGCCCGCGACCAGCACGGCCACGACGACGGCGAGCACGAGCACCACCGGCGCCGCCGCGAGGCCGAGGCGCTCGCGCCGACTCCGGGCCCTCACCCAGTCGGCGAGGACCCCGTACCAGCGGGTCATCCGAGCTTGACCCACTTGGCGACGGACGGGACGCCCTGGCCGTTGTGCACGAAGAGCATGTACCAACCGGGCGGCGCCACGTTCGGGTTGCTGGTCACGTTGAGGTCGATCTCGTTGCCCTTGACCGTCATCGGCAGCTCGACGAACCGCTGGTTGGGGTCGGACGAGTGGGTCACGGCGGCCGGGCGGATCAGCGATGCCCGCGTGATCGTCGAGTCCACGGTGATCCGCTGCGTGCTGCCGTACGTCCAGTTGGTGTTGGCGACCGAGCTGATCTGCGGCCGGGCGCCCTTGAACAGGTACGCCGGCGAGTAGATCGAGATCCGCATGTCGAACGAACCGTTGGCGGGGTTGTCGCCGACCGCCATGACCCGGCCGTCGGGCAGCAGGAAGGCCGACGAGTGGTAGGTGCGCGGAACCGGGTCGATGGCCGCGCCGCTGAACGTGTTGGTGGCCGGGTTGTAGATCGACGCCTCGTACACCGGGTCGGCCCGGTTGTGCAGGCCCCCGCCGGTCTCGAAGATCTTGCCGTCCGGCAGCAGCACCAGCGAGACGTACATCTTGCCCTGGTCGCCGGTCTGCGGCACGCCACCGGAGAGCGTGCCCTGCGGCAGGTCCGGGCCCGGCTGGTAGGTGGGGTTCGCGGCCTTGAGGTCGATGATGTCGGTCAGCCGGTGCGCGGTCGCACCGCTGTCGCCGTTGCCGCCGCCGACCGTGAACACCTTCTGGTCCTGGGCGGGCGGCAGCAGCACGCTCATCGACTGGTCGCGCTCGTCCTTCTTGCGCAGGCCGGGCACGTCGGTGACGCTGCCCGTGCCGATGTCGTAGATCGAGGCGCCCGTGCCGGCCCGGCCCTTGCCGAACGTGTGGCTGCCCGTGTAGAACAGCCGGCCGTCCTGCATCAGCACCATCGTCGGGTAGAAGCCCCACCAGGCGTAGTTCTGCTTGACCTGGTTCGGCGGCAGCCACTTCTGCTGCGCGGCGCTGTAGTACTCGGTGACGACGGTGCCCTTGGCGTCCTCACCCTGGCCGCCGAGCGAGATGACGTCGCCGTTGCCGAGCAGGGTCGCCGACGGGTACCAGTGGCCCTTCTCCATGTCGTTGATGCGGGTGTACGTGTTCTTCGCCGGGTCGAAGATGTACGAGTTCCTGAGGCCCTTGTAGCCGGTGCCGTCGGGCGTCGGGTACGCCTTGTTGCCGCCCATCACCAGCACCTTGCCGTCGCTGAGCTGCACGTGCCCGGCGCAGAACAGGTCGTCGGGCGTCGGCACGTTGGTGAAGACGCCGGTCACCGGGTCGTACACGGCGGTCTTGAACGTGCCCGCGGCGAACTGCTTCGGGTCGTTGCCGGAGCCCGCGACGAGCAGGACCTTGCCGTTGTCGAGCACCACGGCGTGGATGCCGCGGACCGTCGACTGGTAGGGCATCACCTGCCACTTGCCCTTGACGCAGCCGCTCGCGTCGGTGCAGCCGGCCGGCGTGGGCGGCGGCAAGGGCACCTCGGTCATCGCGTAGTCGTCCGTCGTCAGCGTGCCGGTGCTGTAGATGCTGACGCCCCAGGTGACCTGGTCGGTGTTCGGCGGGACCAGCGGCGTGCGCACCGTCTTGAACTGCCACGTCCCGCTCGCCGGCAGCGTCGCGGGGTCGATCCAGTACTGCCAGCCCAGCTTGGTGTCGTGGCGGTAGAGCGTCATAGCGTTGGCCGAGGTGGTCGACTTGTACCAGACCGAGAGGTCGTACTGGCGACCGACGGTCACCTTCGGCGCGCACTGCGCGTTCTTCACCATCAGCGCCTTGTGGTTGCCGTCGACCCGCTGCGAGATGGCGATCCGCATGGCGCGGCTGCCGGAACGCGCGTCGGTCGTCGGCCCGAAGGTGAACGTGTTGTTGCCGAAGCCGACCCGCTCCCAGCAGGACGGAATGCCGTTGGCGCCCAACGTCTCGAAGCCGGGGTTCGGCACGAGGTTGGTGGCGGCGGACGCGGGTGTGGCGATCCAGAGACCGACGGTGAGCATCAGAACGACAGCGAGCAATCGGCCGAGCCCTCGGCGTAGCTCCGGGCTGAACATCGGCGCGGCGTTTGCGGGAGGCACACCGTCTCCTGTCGAGATCGTCCTTACCTGGGCCGTCCCGCAGGCTACCGGTCAACGCCGTCCCGGCCAACCGGAGTTGTCCGTCGCCGCCGGCGATTCCGTCGCGTCGCGTAGTTCGTCTAGATTTCGGTGTATCGCCCCATTGGCCAGTTTGGACGGACGTGTCCACGCAAAACGCAGCGCGGGCTCCCGCGGCTCTCGCCGGCGGAAGCCCGCACAGGTGCGGTTGGTCGGATGTCAGCAGACGACGCGGCTGCGCCCGGCCCGCTCGCGGTAGGTGCAGGAGTCGATCGCCCGGCCGCGCGGGCCGCTCAGGGTCGCGGTGTCGCCGTTGTTGTTCCAGATGTAGGAGCGGCTGTCCCAGAAGAGCTGGTCGTCGTTGTCGCGGCCGATGCCGGTGTGGACCCGGACCCGGCCGCCGTTGCCGTCGATCCAGACGTTGCCGAACCGGTAGACGTGGTTCGCGCGGTCCTTGATCGTGTAGCCCCGGAGGTTCACGGCGCGGCGGCCGTGGTTGACGAGCGAGATCCACTCACCGTTGCGGCTCGCGTTGGTCCCGTTGTCACGCCCGGGCGAGTCGTACTGGATGCCCGCGATCTGGACGTTGACCTGGACCGGCGGGCGGTGGTTCGGCCGGCCACGGTCGCCCGGGTGGTGCGGGTCGGCGGCCGCCGCCGACGCGACGCCGAGAACGGCACCCAAAGCCATCAAGGAAGCGGAAACGATTCCGACGATCTTGCGCACGTTTTCCTCCGAAGAATCCCTGGTAGAACTGGATGTCCTGATAAAACACGACATCCGGCCGGAAGTCACCAAGGAAGAACGTGCTCGTCTGTCCGTTTCGTCTGTTTCATCCCAATGCGGTCGCCGTAGCGGGCACGGGCGCCTGACCAGTCGGCACCCCCGGTCATCCGTTCGGCTAGCGACGGGCGGGCTCGAACAGCTCGACCAGGTTTCCGGCCGGGTCGGCGACCAGGATCTGGCGGCCGCCGGGGCCGGAGACCAGCTCGCTGCGGAACGGCACGCCGGCCGCGCGCAGGCGCGTGACCTCGGCGTCCAGGTCGGCGACCGTCAGGTTGACGCGGTTGTGGCCCGGCCCGGTGATGTCCGCGGGCGTCGCGCGGGCCCCGGAGCTCGCGGCGCCGGACAGCAGCAGGCGCAGGGGGCCGCGCAGCACCGCGGCGAAGGCGGGCGCGGCGTCGTGGTCGAGCGCGAACCCGAGGTGGGTGGTGTAGAACTCCACGGCGGCCGGCACGTCGTCCACGAGGTAGCGGACGCTGGCGTACGGCTCTGGTGCGGTCATGGCACGAGCCTCCTTCAGGTGGCCAGGACTGGTTGCAGGTGTCTGATCCGGGTCTCGATCTCGGCCGCGGTGCGGTCGAAGTCACCGCCGGCCGCGGCCGGGTCGGCGATGCTCCAGTGGACGCGGCGGGAGCCGGCGCCGAACTCGGGGCAGACCTCCCGCGCCTTGTCGCAGAGCGTGACGACGACGTCGAACCGCCGCCCCGCGAGCGTGTCGAGGTGGCGGGGGCGCTGCCCGGACACGTCGATGCCGAACCGCTCGCGCAGCACCCGGACCGCCTCCTCGTGCAGTCGCGGCTTCGGGTGGCTGCCGGCGCTGGCCACCTCGACCCGCCCGCCCGCGGCGCGGCGCAGCAACGCCTCGGCGATCGGCGAGCGTGCGCTGTTGCCCGTGCAGACGAACAGCACCGAGGCTGGGCCGGCCGGCTCCGGCGTGGCGGCGCGGCCGCCGACGAGGGCCGGATGCAGCGCGCCGCCGCTGCCGGCCAGGCCGTCGGCGCAGCGGTCGAGGTCCAGGTGGTAGTAGCTGTCGCGACCGTCCAGGCTGCTGCGGCCGGCGGTGACGAGACCGCCGTCGCGCAGCAGGCGCAGGTGGTAGGAGACCAGGTTCTGCGGCTCCCCCACCAGGCCGACCAGCTCGCGCACCCGCAGGTCGCCGGCGGCCAGCGCGGACATCAACCGCCAGCGCACCGGGTGCGCGGCCAGCCGGAGGAAGTCTGGCGGGACCATGCGTCCACATTACATCAAACCGATTTGATGTATTCGGGAACCGCCTCGGGCGCAGGCCGCGCGGCCGGGCGGAGCAGGAGCAGCGTCGTCAGGAAGGCGAGCACGACCAGACCGGCACCCACCCCGAAGGCCAGCCGGTAGCCGCTGGTGAGCGCGAAGGCCGCGTCCCGGCCCGCGGCGAGCAGGCCGTCCGTGCGGGCCGCGGCCAGCGTCGAGAGCACCGCTACGCCGAGAGCCATGCCGATCTGCTGCGTCGTGTTGAACACCCCGGACACCAGGCCCGCGTCGTCGGGCCGCGCGCCCGACATGGCCAGCGTCGCCAGCGCCGGCAGGACGAGGCCGAAGCCGGCCGCGAGCAGCATCACCGGCAGCACGTCGACGGCGTAGCCGGCGTGCACCGGCACCCGGACCAGCAGCGCGAGGGTGCCGAACAGGAACACCAGGCCGACAAGCAGCACCCGGCGCTCGCCGAAGCGGGCGTTGAGCCGCGCCGCCAGGCCCAGCGAGACCGCGCCGATCGCCACCGCCGCGGGGAGCATGGCCAGCCCGGTGCGCAGCGCGTCGTAGCCGAGGACGTTCTGCAGGTAGAGCGTCACCAGCACCTGGAACGCGAAGCAGGCGGCGAGCGTGAGGATCTGCACCAGGTTGGCCACCGCGACCCCCGGAGCGCGGAGCACCCGCGGCGGCACCAGCGGGTCGCGGGCCGTGGCCTGCCGCACGGCGAAGCCCGCCAGCAGGGCGACCGTGAGGGCGAGCTGGGCGAACACCCGGACCGGGCCGTACGACGAGATGTTGACGACCGTGTAGATGCCGACCACCAGGCCGGCGGTGACCAGCGCGGCGCCCAGGACGTCGGCGCCCGCGCGGCGGCCCAGGCCACGCTCCGCGGGCAGGGTCCGCTGGCCGAGCGCGATCGTGGCGAGCCCGATCGGCAGGTTGATGAAGAAGATCCAGTGCCAGCTCAGCGCGTCGGTGAGGACGCCGCCGACCACCTGGCCGATCGCCGCGCCCGCCGCACCGGTGAAGCTGAACACCGCGATCGCCTTCGCCCGCTCGGCCGGCTCGGTGAAGAGCGTGACCAGGATGCCGAGGCTGACGGCCACGGCCATCGCGCTGCCGACGCCCTGCAGGAACCGGGCGGCGAGCAGCAATGCGGGGCCGGTCGCGGCGCCGGCGAGCAGCGAGGCCGCGGTGAAGACCGCGGTGCCGGCCAGGAACATCCACTTGCGACCGATCAGGTCGCCGAGCCGCCCGGCGAGCAGCAGCAGGCTGCCGAAGGCGATCAGGTAGGCGTTGACCACCCAGCTCAGCGCCGGCGGTGAGAAGCCCAGGTCGGCCTGGATGGCGGGCATCGCGACCGTGACGATGCTGCCGTCGAGGATGGTCATCAACGAGCCGGTGGCGAGCACGCCGAGCGCGGTCCAGCGGGTACGGGGTTCCTCCATGCGAAGGACCGTACTAGATAGTTCCGTTGCAGACAATCTTTTAGCGGACTACCTCCCGAGCCCGCCGGACCGGGCGGGGTGACTCGACCGGCGTGGCCAGGTGGTCGCCGACGAGCCGCTCCAGCGCGCGCAGGAACGCCTTGCGCTCCGTGGCGGGCAGCGCGTCCAGCGCGTCCGCGTGCACCCGGTCGACGATCTCCTGGCTGCGCCGGGCGACCCGCGCGCCCGCCTCGGTGACCGCGACGATCCGGGCCCGGCGGTCGGTGCTCGACGGCCGGCGCTCGGCCAGGCCGGCCTCCTCCAGGGCATCGACCGTGACGACCATCGTGGTCTTGTCCATGTCGCCGATCTCGGCGAGCTGGATCTGGGTGCGCTCCTCCTCCAGCGCGTGCACGAGCACGCAGTGCATCCGCGGGGTGAGACCGATCTCGGCCAGCGCCGCGGTCATCCGGGAGCGCAGCACGAGGCTGGTGTGGTCGAGGAAGAACGACAGGTCAGGGCTGTCGCGCCGGGGCGCCAAGGCGGTCATGTCCCCAGCATAGGTCCGTAGCGGATTATCTGCCGAAGTCAGACTGCATGAATCGATTCGCGTCCATCCGGCGGATTCCCGGAGATCAATGTCCGCCGTAGATTCCTCCCCGACGGCAACGCAGCCGTCCGGAGAGGAGGGGCCGTGCAAAGACGACTTCTTGGCCGGCGAGGATCCACCGTGCTGCTGACCGCAGCGGTGCTGGTTCTCGCGTCCGGCGCGGCCGGCGGCGCCGCGCGGTCGGCACCACAGCAGCAGCGTGGGCCGGTCGACGGCGGTGTGGTGCAGGGCGACCACGCCGGCACGCGCGACAAGGACAACCGCCGGGGCGCGATCGCGCCGACCGGTGCACAGCGCGACCGGGCCAGCCGTGCGCAGGCCCGGGTGACCTACAACAACCTCGGCACCGCCGCGGTGGTGGCGCCGACCGACCAGGCACTGGCCAGCGGGCTGTCCGCCGATCCGGCGCAGGCCGCGCGCGAATACGTGGCCGCCAACCGCGAGCTGCTGGGGCTGTCGGAGTCCGGCGCCGCCGCGCTCGAGGTGCTCACGGTGCGGCCGATCGGCGACGGTGCCGCGGTCATCATGCGGCAGCGGTTCGGCGACCTGCCGGCCGGGCAGGACGGCATCCTGAGCGTCGGCGTACGCGCCGGGTCCGTCTGGCACGTCAGCTCCTCCCTGGCCCGTGACGGTGGCGCACCGGAGCCGGCGACGCTGTCCGCGGCCGATGCGGAACGGCTCGCGATCGCCGACGCGGCGGCACCGGGCGCGCGGGTCCTGCGCACCGACCTCGTGGCCGTGCCCACCGCCGACCGGGGCGCCCGCGCGGCGTACCAGGTGGTGCTGGTGGCCAACGCCGCCGAGCCGGTGGCGTACTCGACCTATGTGGACGCCCGTGACGGTGGCGTGCTGGTCCGCGAGGACCTGGTCGACCACCACGACTCCGGTGACAACCCGCAGTGGCAGGTGTTCCCGAGCAACCCGCGGGTCGACTACGGCTCGAAGGACACCCGCGAACAATGGTGCTGGGAGCGCGACCGCGGTTGTGACGAGGCAGTCGGCACGTCGGCCTCGCCGCTGCCCTGGGACGTCGACCCGGCGACGGGCCTGTCCACCAGCACGACCCGTGGCAACAACGCGATCGCGGTGCACAACTGGAACAGCGCCGACCCGTTCACGGTCGGCACGGAGACCGCGACCGCACGGCCCAACCGCGACTACAACTACCCCTGGACCAACCAGTGGTACGAGCAGGGCTGTGACCCGGCCGTGTTCACCTCGCCCGAGCGCAACGACATCGACGCGGCCCGGGCCAACCTGTTCGCGATGCACAACCGGATGCACGACTGGACCTACCACCTCGGTTTCACCGAGCAAGCCTGGAACATGCAGGGCGACAACTTCGGCAAGGGCGGGCTCGGCAACGACTTCGAGCAGGGCAACGCGCAGGCCGGCGGCATCGCCGGCGGGTTCCCCGGCTTCGCCGCCCGCGACAACGCCAACCAGATCACGCCGCCGGAAGGCACCGCGCCGATCACCAACATGTACCTCTGGCAGTCGATCCCCGGCACCTTCTACGCGCCGTGCGTCGACGGCGACTACGACATGTCGGTGATAGCCCACGAATACGGGCACGCCGTCACCGGTCGCATGATCGCCGGCCCGAACATGGGCCTGAGCAGCCCGCAGGGCATGAGCGAGAGCTGGTCGGACCAGCTCGCCATGGAATACCTCTACGAGCACGGCTACGCGGCCAAGGGCATGCAGGCCACGACGATCGGCCAGTACGTGACGTCGGACCCGATCGCCGGCATCCGCAACTACAACATGGCCGACAGCCCGCTCAACTACAGCTCGGTCGACTACGACTTCGTGGGTCTCCAGGTGCACGCCTCGGGCGAGGTGTGGACGGCGACCAACTACGACATCCGGGCCGCGATGATGAAGCGGTACGGGTCGGGCAACGCGAAGATCCAGAAGGCGTGCGCCAACGGCGAGCGGCCGGTCACCTCGTGCCCGGGCAACCGCCGCTGGATCCAGCTCGTCTTCGACTCGTACCTGCTGATGGGTGTCAGCGGGGTCAGCATGGTCGACTCCCGCGACGCGCTGCTCGCGGCCGACCAGATCCGGTTCGGCGGTGCCAACCAGGACCTGCTCTGGCAGGCGTTCGCCAAGCGCGGCCTGGGTGAGGGCGCGACCAGCGCCGGCCCGGCCGACGTCAACCCGGTGCCGAGCTTCGCGTCGCCGCTGGCGACCGAGGCGCGGGTGCTGTTCAAGCCGGTCGCCCTCGGCGGCGGGTCCGGCCCGCTGGCCGGCGCCAAGCTGTTCGTGGGCCGCTACCAGGCCCGCGCGGTGCCGGTCGCCGACACCAACGCCGCGACGCCGCTGGGCAGCGAGGTGGCGCTGGTGCCGGGCACCTACGAGTTCGTCGCCCAGGCGCCGGGCCGCGGCCTGGTCCGGGTCGGGCCGATCACCGTGCGCGCGGGTCAGACGGTGCCGCTCCCGGTGATCATGTTGCAGAACGTCGCGTCCGGCTCGGCCGGCGCCACCGCCACCGGCGACGGCGTCAACCAGGCCCGCCTGATCGACGACGACGAGACCACCAACTGGGCGTCGCTGAACAGCCCGGTCGCCGGCAAGCAGGTCACGGTCGACCTGGCCGGCGGCGCGCAGCTGGTCAGCCGGGTCCAGGTGAGCGCCATGCTGCGGCCGGCGATCACCGGCGACCCGGACGCGGGCGGGCAGAACAGGTTCACCGCGCTGCGCCAGTTCAAGGTCTCGGCGTGCGTCGCGAAGGGTTCGGTCACGTGCGCGAACCCGAGCGACTACCGGGCGGTGTTCACCAGCCCGAAGGACGCCTTCCCGTCGGTCGCGCCGCGGCCGCGGGCACCGGAGCTGATCTTCAAGGGCTTCCGGATCAAGCCGACCCTGGCCACCCACCTGCGCTTCGAGGTGGTCACCAACCAGTGCACCGGCGCACCGGACTACGCCGGTGAGCAGGACCAGGACCCGCAGTTCACCACCGACTGCGCGGCGGGCAGCGTCCAGGACGACTTCGTCCGCGCCGCCGAGTTCCAGGCCTTCCTGGCCTGATCCGCACCGAGGAGGGGGCCCTTACCGAGGGCCCCCTCCGAAGGCCGCGGCCGCCTGCTCGATCGTCGCGCGCCGGGCCGCCCAGAACTCGGCGTCGTGGTCGTCCGCGTAATCGGCCGTCGTGCCGGTCGCGCCGTCAATCTGCTCCCGCAGGATGTCGGCGTGGCCGGCGTGCCGGCTGGTCTCGTTGAGCAGGTGCACCAGGACGTTGAAGAGCGGCACGTCGGGGCTGGGCCACCAGGGCACGTGACCGACTGCGTCGATCGTGAGCTCACTGATCGTGACGTCCGAGTGCGCCCAGACGCGCCGGTAGCGGTCGACGATGTCCGCCCGGGTCTCGTCCGCCGTCGCCCACTTGTCGGTCCCGCGGGCCTCGAGATCGTCCCACCGCTGGGTGGGCTCGGGGAACGGCCGGTTGAAGACCAGGCCGAAATACCAGGCCTCCGAATGGGACAGGTGCTTGACCAGGCCGAGCAGGTTGGTGCCGGTCATGGTCAGCGGGCGGCGAATGTCGTATTCGGACAGTCCGTCGAGCTTCCACACCATCGTCTCGCGGTTCTTCCGGAGCTGGCGGTGCAGGTATTCCTTCGCATGGTCGTCGATCATGGGGCCCGAGCCTGCCATGCGACGTCAACCCGCTAGAAGCTCAACGCACCGGCGTGGTCGACCTCGACGAGGAAGGCCACCCGGTCCGTGCGCAGGGGGTACGGTCCGCCCACGTACTTCTGGGCCAGCCGGTCGATGATCTCCCAACCCCGGTCGCCTTCGACGATCTCGACCACCCGGCCGCGCAGGTAGGCCATGTCGTTCGGGCGTTCCGGGTGGGTCAGCGAGATCGCCACGCGCGGGTCCCGGGCGATGTTGCGGGCCTTGCGCGAGTTCAGCGACGTCAGGAACGACACCCGGTCGCCCTCGCGGCCCACCCAGAGCGGCACGCTGTGGGGTGCGCCGTCGGGCAGCAGCGTCGCGAGGTGCGCCGTGCAGGGCTCGTCGATCAGGCGGACCACATCGGCGGGCAGCTTTGTCATGATTCCCACCGTACGGCGCCGGCTACCCGCCCGCCGCCCGGCCACGGCGCTGGCGGAGAATGAGCCGCATGGAGACGATCGTCGGCAGGTATCTCGGGGCCGTGGGTCCCACGCAGGTGGACCCGTCCGCCATCGGGTTCTACGCGATGCTCGACGCGGTGCGGGCGGTCGAGCCGGGCATCGCCGCGGCGACCGTGCAGGAGCTGCTCGACCAGCGGTCGCACCTCAAGCTGATCGCGTCTGAGAACTTCAGCTCGCTCGCCGTGCAGGCGGCGCAGGGCTCGCTGCTCACCGACAAGTACGCCGAGGGCTACCCGGGCCACCGGTTCTACGCCGGCTGCGACAACGTCGACACGATCGAGGCCACCGCGGCGAAGCTGGCCACCGACCTGTTCGGCGCCGCGCACGCGTACGTGCAGCCGCACTCCGGCGCCGACGCCAACCTGGTCGCGTTCCTCGCCATCCTGGCCACGCGGGTCGAGGCCGACGTGCTCAAGCGGTTCGGCGGCCTCGACGGGCCGGCCCGGCTGCCGCAGCTCTCCGAGGCGCAGTTCGCCGAGCTGCGCACCGAGCTCAACAACCAACGCCTGCTGGCGATGGACTACTACTCCGGCGGGCACCTGACGCACGGCTACCGGTTCAACATCTCCAGCCGCATGTTCGAGGCGCACTCGTACTCGGTCGATCCGGGGACCAAGCTGCTCGACCTGGCCGCCGTGCGGGAGCGGGCCCGTGAGGTGCGGCCGCTGATCCTGCTCGCCGGCTACTCCGCGTACTCCCGGAAGATCAATTTCGCGAAGCTCCGGGAGATCGCCGACGAGGTCGGTGCGACCCTGATGGTCGACATGGCGCACTTCGCCGGTCTGGTCGCGGGCAAGGTGTTCACCGGCGACTACGACCCGGTCGCGCACGCGCACGTGGTCACCACGACCACGCACAAGACATTGCGCGGCCCGCGTGGCGGCCTGGTGCTCTCGACGCCGGAATACGCCGAGGCGCTCGACAAGGGCTGCCCCGCGATCCTCGGCGGCCCGCTGTCGCACGTGATGGCCGCGAAGGCGGTCGCGCTGCGCGAGGCGTCGCAGCCGTCGTTCGCCGAGTACGCCGCGCGGATCGTCGCCAACTCCCGGGCGCTCGCCGAAGGCCTGCTCAAGCGCGGCGTCCCGGTGCTCACCGGCGGCACCGACAACCACCTGCTGCTGGTCGACGTCGAAGAGGGCTTCGGGCTCACCGGCCGCCAGGCCGAGCAGGCGCTGCGCGACTGCGGCATGACGCTCAACCGCAACAGCCTGCCGGGTGACCCGAACGGCGCCTGGTACACCAGCGGCCTGCGGCTCGGCACGCCGGCGCTGACCACGCTCGGCATGGGCACCGACGAGATGGACGAGATCGCCGACATCATCGCGCGCGTGCTGGCCGCGACCACCCCCGCCGCGGGCGAGGGCGACAAGCCGGCCAGCAAGGCCAAGTTCAGCACCCAGCCCGACGCGGTCGACGAGGCCGGCAAGCGCGTGCACGCGTTGCTCGCGCAGCACGTGCTCTACCCGAACCTCGACCTCGACCACGTGCGCCCGACCGACTTCGGCCTGACCGCCTTCGAGCACCGCGGGGCCGCCGCCTAGGGCAGGTCGACCACCAGCGCGGAGTACGAGAGCCCCGCGCCGCCCGGGCGCCAGCGGGTCGCCGACACCACCGTCGCGTTGCAGAGCACGAACGTCCCGTGCAGGGTCACCGTCTTCGGGTGGCCGGTGACGTCGA
>NZ_JBFAIU010000048.1:18109-32971 GCF_040654855.1 Asanoa sp. NPDC050611 | reverse complement strand
GCCGACGTTCCTGTTCCACACGCTCCAGGTGACCGCGATGCCGGGCTTCGCGAAGTCACCGTCGGGCCAGTTGGAGGCCGGGGTTCTCGCCCAGCCGGGTCGCGCCGGTCGGCACCTCGTCGCGGCGGTACTTGCCGGTCAGCCACCCGCCGCCCAGCGGCGACCAGGGCAGGATGCCGATGCCCTCGTTGAGGCAGACCGGCACGACCTCGTGCTCGATGTCGCGGGCCAGCAGGTTGTACTGCGGCTGGAGGGTGACGATCGGCGGCAGCCCGCCGAACCGGGCCAGCAGCACGGCCTTCTGCAGCTGCCAGCCGACGAAGTTGCTGACGCCGACGTAGCGGATCTTGCCAGCGCGGACCGCGTCGTCGTAGAAGCGCAGCGTCTCCTCGATCGGGGTCAGCGGGTCCCAGGCGTGTGCCTGGTAGAGGTCGATCGTGTCGACCCCGAGCCGGGCCAGGCTCGCGTCCAGCGCGCGGGAGAGGTGGGTCCGGGACAGGCCGGCGTCGTTGACGTCGTCGCCCATCGGGAACCGGCCCTTGGTCGCGATCACCAGGCGGTCGCGTACGCCCGGCCGCGCGCGCAGCCAACGCCCGATGATCTGCTCCGAGACGCCGCGCGAGTAGACGTCGGCGGTGTCCAGGAAGTTGCCGCCGGCCTCGACGAACCGGTCGAGCTGCGCGTGCGAGCCGGCCTCGTCGGTCTCGGCGCCGAACGTCATCGTGCCGAGGCACAACGTCGAGACGATGGTTCCCGTGGATCCGAGCCGGCGATAGCGCATGGGCCTTCTCTCCTTACCGCGAAGCGGCGCCCAATCTAACCCGAGGCCGGCTCGGGTTGGCCGGGCGGGTGCTCAGCTCGCGCGGAACCAGGCGCCCGGGCGGTCGGGGGCGGCGAACTCCAGTCCCTGCGCGATCTGTGCGATCTCCGCCGCGCTCAGGGTGCGGGAGATGTCCTGCACCTCGGCGTAGAACCGGCCGTCGATCCTGATATCGCAGAAGTGCTGGCCGGCGGGACAGGGCGGGTTCACCGGGTGGGCGTACGGGCCTTCGGTCTCGACCGGCGAGACGCTGACGAGGATCGCCGGCGTCGTGTTCAGGTCCAGCGGCTCCGTCAGCGCGTCGAACCGGGTGCCGGTGCGGACCCAGACCGCCCTGGACACCGCCGGGTCGCCGCCGACCAGGCTGCGCCCGACGCTCGCCAGCTCCCAGCCGGGCGGGATGTGCGCGGCCTTGAACGCGGCGGTGGCCGGCCGGGCCTCGCCCACGGTGAACGCGTCGGCCAGGCGGCGCAGGGCTTCGGCCGGTATGCCGCGCTGGCCCAGATCGTCCGAGGCGAGCGTGGCCCAGGCGCCGTCCGCGTACTGCCAGGCGATGGCGGGCAGCGGTGTCACCTGGGTGGTGGTGGCCCCGCGGACGCGCCGGCCGCCGATGGTGAACGTGTGATCGAGCAGGGCGGCGTACGCGGTCCGGCCGCCCAGCTCGATGGTGGTGCCCTTGGCGTACCGGTCGGGCCGGAAGACGCCGGCGGCGTACACGGTGAGCGTTCCCGCGTCTAATGTGGAGGTCACGCCACCGCCCAGGTCGACGCCGGACCGCTGGACCAGCGACTGCTGGTAACCGGGCGTGACGTGCATCGGGTCGGTGACCTCGAAGGCGCCGACGCGGTAGCCGGCGTACGTGAGGGTGAACGGTGCGGGCGGGGGCGTGGTGGCCGCCGCGCCGAGCGTGCTGGCCGGCGTGCCCGGGGCGGCCATCAGGAGTGCGGCGACCACGGCCGCGACGCCGAGCCCGGCGCCGCCGAACGCGCCGGCCCGGGACTTCCGCAGGCGCCGCCGGCCGGCGCGGACGATGTCGTCGACGCTGGCCGCCGGCGGCGGCGGGTCGGCCTTCGCGGCCTCGAGCAGCTGGCGGATGTCGCTCATGAGGTCTCTCCTCGCTGGGGTGTGGTGACGCGGTGTTCGTCGCCGGCGAGGGCGGCGCGCAGGGCGGCCAACCCACGGGCGGTCTGGCTCTTGACCGTGCCCTGGCTGCGCCCGAGCACCTCGGCGGTCTCCTCGACGCTGAGCTGCTCGTAGTAGCGCAGGACCAGCACGGCGCGCTGGCCCGCCGGCACCTGGGCCAGCGCGGCGCGCACGTGCAGCGCCTCGTCGACAGCGCCGAAGCGGTCCGGTTCGGGATGGTCCGGCAGGAGGTGGCTGGCCGCCTGCTCCCGCCGCCACGGGCGCCGGGTCTCGTCGATGGCGGCCAGCACGACCATGCGGCGGGCGTACGCGTAGGGCGCGGCGATCCGGTTCCAGCGGACGTAGAGCTTGCTCAGCGCGGCACTGACCGCGTCGTCGGCCATCGCCCAGCTGCCGCAGGTCAGGTAGGCCAGGCCCCGCAACGTGTCCCGGGCGTTGGTGACGAACTCACGAAACTCCTCCTCGTCGGGCTCCTTCACGCGTCCGCGCTCCCTTCGTCGGGAGCAAGACGGTGGAACGAAGGGTCCGGGTTGCAAACCGTACGTACGTATTGTTAGATCAGGTCATGATCCTTCTCCCGGCGCCGGGTACGCCGCGCGTGCTGATGTTCGCCACGCTGGTGAACACGTTCGGCAACGGCGCCTACCTGGCGACGGGTGCGCTGTTCCTGACCCGGTCGGTCGGCCTGTCGGCCGGGCAGGTCGCGCTGGGGTTGAGCGTGGCGGCGCTGGCCGGGATCGGGCTGAGCACGCCGATGGGCCACGTGGCGGACCGCTACGGACCGAAGCGCCTCCAGGTCGCGGCGCTGGTCGTGCTGGCCGGGTGCTTCGCCGGGCTGACGACGGTGCACCACCTGTGGTCGTACGCGCTGCTGGCGTGCGTGATCGCGGTGGGCGACGCGACGGTCAAGGCGTCGACGGGCGCGATGATCGCCGGTTCGGTGCCGCCCGGTGAGCGGGTGCGCACGCGCGCGTTCATCCGCTCGACCAACAACGCGGGCATCGCCCTGGGCACGGCGGTGGCCGCGATCCCGCTGACGCTGGACAGCCGCGCGGGCTACCTGGCGGTCCTGTTCGGCAACGCGGCGACCTACCTGCTGGCGGCCGCGGTGGCCACGCGCGCGGGCCGGGTCACCCGGGTGGCGCCGCCGCCCGACGGCCCCCGCCTGGCCGCGCTGCGCGACCGCCCGTTCCTGGCCTTCGCCCTGCTGGACGGCCTGGTGGCGGCGCTCTACAACGGTTTGCTGGCCCTGGCGCTGCCGCTCTGGCTCGTGACCCGCACGCACGCCCCCGCGACCCTGGTCTCGGCGGCGTTGCTGGTCAACACGATCGGCTGCGTGACCCTGCAGGTCTGGGCGTCCCGCGGCACCGACACGGCGGCATCCGCCCTCCCGGTCAGCCGCCGCGGCGCCCTGGTGGTGGCGGCGTCGTGCGTCCTGTTCGGGCTGACCGGGGGCCGGTCGCCCCGCGTGGCCGGCACCCTGGTCCTGCTCGCGGCCGCGGTGCACGTACTGGGCGAGCTGTGGCTGTCGAGCGCGACGTTCGCGGTGGCCTTCGACCTGGCCCCGGACTGGGCGCAGGGCCAGTACCAGGGCCTGCTCCAAACGGGCCGCCAGATCGGCAACATGCTGGCGCCGCCCCTCCTGACCACACTGGTCATCACCGTGGGCGAACCCGGTTGGCTGGCCCTGGCGGCGGTCTTCGCGGGGGCCGGCCTGACCTACCCGGCCGTGGTCCGCTGGGCCCTCCGCAACCGCACGCCCACCGCATCGATCCCAGCCACCGCAACCCGCTGACCGCCGGCGTTCGGGTTTGCGGCCCGCTGTTCGCGCGTGGCGGTCGTCTACCGAGGGTGCCGTAGTGCGGTGACCACCATCGCGGCGTAGCGGCGCCAGGCGGCTGGGTTCCACTCGTCGAGGGCGATGAGTTGCCGTGCCGGTCCGCAGAGGATGACGCGTAGGTCGACGGTCGTCAGATCCCCGCGGACCTCGCCCGTCGCCTTGGCTCTGGCCGTCAGCTCGCCGATCAGGGTCAGCAGGTCGGTCGCCGGCACCAGGCGGCCCTCGAGGAATGCCTCCGCCAAGCCGTGATCTCCGGCCAGGCGGGCGAAGAGGTCCGGGACGTAGGCGGACAGCGGCATGTCGGAGTCGACCGCCGATCGGGTCCAGGACGCCAGGTCCGCGAAGCTCTCCTGGGCGATCGCCAGGACCAGGTCGTCCTTCG
Source organism: Asanoa sp. NPDC050611 (assembly GCF_040654855.1). NCBI lineage: Bacteria > Bacillati > Actinomycetota > Actinomycetes > Micromonosporales > Micromonosporaceae > Asanoa > Asanoa sp. NPDC050611. The sequence continues at coordinate 28,786 of NZ_JBFAIU010000048.1, read as the reverse complement.
TGGGATAGCTGCGGTAGACCGTCGCCCGGCCGACGCCCGCGTGGGCCGCTACCTCCGGGACCGTTACGCGCAGGCCCGCTCGGGCGAACAGCTCGCGGGCGGCGGCCACGACCCGCTCGTGGTTGCGGCGCGCGTCCGTGCGGCGGTGCGTGACCTCCGTCATCTCAGCGGTCGAAGCCCGTCTCGCTGAGCGTCCGGAAACGCCCGTCGGGGGCGTACGTGGCGAACACGTACAGCTCCCGGTGCAGCCGACTGCCGTCCTTCATCGTGACCGCGTAGACGTGTCGCTCGGCGTAGGTCGAGCCGTCGCGCACCTCGTCGAGGACCGTGATCGTGCCGTTCGCGATCCGGCCGCGGAAGCCCTCGACCATCGCCGCGAAGCCCGCGCGGTCGAGTGTCGCGCCGTCGTTGCGGTGCTCGTAGTCCGGCGCGTAGTACTTGTCGAGCGCCTCCTCGAACGGCAGCGTCGGCTCCAGGGCCAGCTCCCGCACGGCCTCGCTGATCCGCGCCTGCCACATGTCGATCCCCCTCGGAGCCGATCCGGACTCGCGTGTCCGGTTAGCCCCCGAGACTACCGGACTCGCGAGTCCGGTTCTGCGTGAGCCCGCTCATACCAGTGACCACGTCGTGCCCTCCGGGGTGTCGCGTAGCTCGACCCCCGCCGCCGATAGTCGGTCACGGACCGTGTCCGATGTGGCGTAGTCGCGGTTGGCCCGGGCCTGCGCGCGTAGGTCGACCAGCGCCGCGACGAACGGGCCCACCGTTTCCGCCGGGTCCGTGGCGCCGCGGCGGGCCAGCTCGCCCAGCCGCACCACCATGCCGCGCAGGACCGAGCGCGGATAGTCCGCGCCGTCGCTGGTTTCCGTGTCGCCCGACCAGTCGACGATGGCCTGTTCGAGCTCGAGCATCACCGCCACGCAGGTGTCGACGTCGCGGGCGGCCAGCGACTCCGCGAAACGGGCGTCGAACTCGTCGGCCGCCGCGCGCAGCGACGGCTGGGGAGGCGCGGCCGCGGCCTCGGCCGGGGCCGGCAGAGGTGCGAGCGTCCCGGAGCCCGGGCCCGCCGCCAGGTCCGCGAACGACAGCACCGAACCCGCCGGGAACACCGCGCTCACGCCCGCGCGGCGTAGCGTCAGCGAACCGTTGCCCGAGACGGACGCGGTCTTCGCGTCGAGGTCGAAGACCACCGCGGTGTGTTCGTCGACCCCGATGATGAGCCGGCCCGCCGGCAGCTCGGCCTCCAGCGCCGTCAGTCGGCCCTCGCCCAGATAGCAGTAGCGGGTGTCGTGGTTGCCGCCCTCGGCGTTGTCGTAGTGCGGAATCAACACCGCCGGGAAGCCGAGCGCCGCCTCCAGCAGGTTGAGGCCCGGCGCCCAATGGGGCTCGATGCCCGCCTTGTAGATCTCGTAGACCGGCACCGTGTGGGTGCCCAGCGTCAGCGCCGCCGCGCTGGCGAACAGCAGCACGCCCGCGCGGGTCAGCTTGTCGGCCAGCAGCTCGGGGATCGCCGTGTCGTGCCACTGGCGCAGCGTGTAGGTCGGGCTGCCGGGCCCGGCGAACACCCAACCCGCGTCGCGCAGCGCGGCCAGCGCGCGCTCCCGGGCGACGAGGTCGGCGGGCGGGCGCCGCCACGGGACCACCGAGACCGACTGGCCCACGCTCTGTGCGAAGTAGCGGACCGCGCGTGCCGAGATGTCGTCGGCGTTGGACTGGAAGCCGTAGGGCGTGTCGAGCAACGCCGCCGGCCCGGTCACCCGCGAGAAGACCGCGCGGTGCGGCTTGACCATCGTGGGCGCGGTCTCGCCCGAGCCCATCACGACCAGCAGCCGGCTCATGACCGCACCAGCGTCAGCAGATCGTGCGCCACCCGGTCGGGCTGCTGCGCGTGCAGGTCGTGGTCGCCGCCGGGATAGGGACGCACCGACGCGGTCGGGATCGCCGCGACCGCCGACTCGACCCGGGACGGGTCGCCGGCCGGCATCAGCAGCACCGGCATCGTCAGGCGCGGGAACCATCCCTGCGGCGGATGGTCGTACATGCTGCGTACGATCCGCATGTGCCGGTCGATCGGCAACCGGCGCGACAATCGCCCGTCGGGACCCTCCCGCAGGTTGGCCAGCGTCGCCTCGACCGCCGTCGCGGACCACGAGGGGTGCCCGCGGCGTAGCCGCGCCCGCAGGTCGGCCGCCCGCATCCCGTCGAGTGCGGGTGGCCGCAGGGCCGCCTCGCACGCCGACCACGAGCTGAACGTCGACGGCAGGTCGATCCACCCACCGTCGACCAGCGCCAACGCCCGCACCAGCGACGGATGCCGAGCCGCCAGCTCCACGACCACGTTGCCGCCCCACGACTGCCCGGCCACCGCCGGCCGGTCGAGGCCCAGCGACCCGATGACCACGGCCAGGTCCGCAGCCGCCGTCGCGGTGTCGAAGCCGCCGGCGGGCAGGTCGGACTCGCCGTGGCCGCGTAGGTCGACGGCATAGCTCGGGTGGCCGGCCGCGGCCAGCGCGGCAGCCACCTCGTCCCACAGCCGGGCATTGGATGCCAAGCCGTGCACCAGCAGAAACGCGGGCGCCGACGAGCCCGCGCGACCTTCGGCCACCCTGTGTCGCACGTTGAGCGCGACGCCGTCGGCGACAGTCACCTTCACGGCGCTGAATGTAGCTACACCCCCCGACAAAAGCCGAGCGATTCAGATCCCGCGTCCGTACCGGTGCAGCGTCGAGAGCACGTTCTCCACCTTGACCGCGCCCGTCATCGCGGCCACCGCGATCGCCGTCCGCGGCTCGCGCCAGTTCGCGCGCACCGCCTCGCGCGTCCACTTCCACGCCGCGGCGCGGTTGCCGGTCGCCGCCTCCCAGCAGGCGAGCTGCCCGTACACCCGGGCCGCGCCGGGCGGGCAACCGCGGATCTCCGGATGCCTTTCCATCATCCAGCGCAGGGACGAGATCTTCGTCTGGTACTCGTACGCGTACTGCGACGACCGTCCCCAGAGGACCTGGACCAGCGGCTCGTCGACGTGCGCGATCGGGTGCCGGCGCGCGGCCCGCAGCAGCAGGTCCCAGTCCTCGTTCTGCGAACCGGGCGCGTCCTCGGCGACCAGCCCGATCCGGTCCGACTCGACCAGCGCCGTGCGCCGGATCAGGAATGTCGACGAGTGCAGCATCGCCATCCGGGACCGGGCCAGCTCCGCCACGCCGACCGAGGTCGTGCCGGCCAGCCGCGGGGTCACCCTGCCCCGGTACGACACCGCGATCGCGCAGGTGCAGAACTCGGCCGAGGACCCGAGTAATGCCGGCACCTGCATCCGCAGCTTGTCCACCGCCCACTCGTCGTCGTCATCGCAGAACGCGACCAGCTCCGTGTCCAGGGCGAGGATCCCGCTGTTGCGCGTGCCGGCCAGACCGGGGGCGCGCCAGTTCGAGATGACCAGCACGGGTACGCCGTCCGTCGTTGCCAACAGCAGTTCCGGCGCGGTCTGGTCGAACGCTACCACCACCCGCAGCGGCCCGGGATAGTCCTGCGCCCGCACCGCCGCCAGCGCCTTCCGGAGCAGTTGGGGCCGGTTCCGGGTCGGGATCACCACACCGACCGACGGCCACTCGCTCATCGCGTACCCCCGCGGGAGACCATGACCGGATAGCCGTACGCCCGCAGCAGCGGCGCACACACCGCGCCGACGAGCCGGCGGTCCGTGGCCGGCAGCCCGCGCACCCAGCCGTCGTCACGGCGCAGCGCTATGCGGCCGACCGAGAAGCGCATCGGGTTGCCGGCGGCGCTGTGCCCCACGGTCAGGTCGGCGTGCGCGTCGGTGAGGAAGTCCAGATCGGACTCACCGAGCGACAGCCCGGCGAACGACGCCAGCGCGGTCAGCCCGGCCCGCGGATCGGCGACGAACTGCTCGTAGCGCACCCGCAGCAGCGGCACGCCCCGGCGGGCGAGCAGGCCGAACGCGGCGTTGTGCGCGTTCCACAGCAGCGCCGAGCGGCCGGGGGAGTAGCGGGTCATCTCGCTCTCGCCGTCGGTTTCCGGCCGGGCCACCACCTTCGTCCAGCTGTGCGCGACACCGCGCGGGTCCCGCACCACGTGCGCCACCCGCAGGTCGAGCGCGGTCGACCAGCGCAGGCAGTGCGCGAGCGCGCTGTGCTTGGACGAGTCCACGAGCACGGACGCCCCGGTCACCTCGGCCGCGGCCCGGTAGACGGCGGTGTAGTAACCGGCGTACTCCCGCACCTGCTCCCGATAGTCGTCCGGCAGCCGGGGCGAGGCGAGCCGGGGGATGTGCCGGGTGCGTTCCACCGCCGCCTGCAGCGCGAGCACCCGGTAGACGTCGACGTTGGCCCAGCCACCGAAGGCGACCTCGCCGACGCGGGTCCAGAAGGCGCAGGCGGCGAACCGCTCGCCGCAGCCGCACCGCTCGTTGGCGCGGATGTCGCGCTGCCAGAGGTGCACGACCTCGCCGAGCGCGCAGACCCCGGGCAGCTCACCGAGGAGCCGTTCGACCAGCGTGGTGCCACTGCGGCCCAGCCCGCCGACGAAGAGAAGCCGTGCCACTTTTACCCACCTTCGCTCGTTTCACGCGTATAACGAGCGGGAGAGCCGAAGTGTCGCTTCATTACGGATTTGCCCGAGTTCACCTGGATGGCTCGCGGCTGCACATGCTCACCGAGCGCCGAGTGGTCACCGTCGTCCGGCGGGCCCTCGCGCGCGGTCACGGGGGGCGCATCCTGACGCCCAACGTGGACATTCTCCGGCAAGCCCGCTCGTGCCCCGAGGTCCGGTCGTTCATCGAGGACGCCACCCTGGTCGTCGCCGACGGCATGCCGCTCGTCTGGGCCAGCCGGCTCGCCCGCAACCCGCTGCCGGAGCGGGTCACCGGGTCGAGCCTGATCTGGTCGCTCTCCGCCGGGCTGGCCGCCGACGCCCGGTCGGTGTTCGTGCTCGGCGGCGACACCCCGGACATCGCCGAGCGCGCCGCGGACCGGTTGGCCGACAGCTTCCCGGGCCTGGCCGTCGCCGGCCACCGCTCACCGCCGTTCGGCTTCGACGCCGACCCGGAGGCGGTGGACGAGGCGGTCACCGCGGTCGCCGACGCCGCGCCGAACCTGGTCTTCGTCGGAATCGGCTTCCCCCGGCAGGAGCGGCTGATCGGCCGCCTGCGCGCGGTGCTGCCGGACACCTGGTTCCTCGGCTGTGGCATGGCCGTCAACTTCGTCGCCGGCCACCAGGTCCGGGCTCCACGGTGGATGCAACGCGCCGGCCTCGAGTGGGCGCACCGGCTCACCGCCGAGCCCCGCCGGATGGCGCGCCGCTACCTGCGCCACGACGCCCCGTACGCCATCCGCCTGTTGGCCAACGCCACCAGGCGCTAGGGCCGGCCGCCGGACAGCTCACCCGCCAGATCCCGGAACGCGGCGAAGGCGGGCTCGTCGTCGGAGATCTTGAAGTGCAGGGTGCGCGGGTTGTCGTCCGGGTCGGAGTCGAAGTAGGCGACCGCGCGGATCTGCGGGTTGGCCTTGAAGACGCGCGTCGCGTCCCGCATCCACGCCGCGCGGCGTTCCGGTCCCCATTCCCGCGCCACCCCGAACTCGCCCACGATGATGGGCTTGGGCCGCTGCGCCGCCCACTTCAGGAAGTTGCCCATGAGCTGGTCGATCGGCCGGTACTCGCTGCTCGCGTAGACGTCGACGCAGGTCCAGTCCACCTGGTCGTCGCCAGGGTAGAACGCCGGCGCGTCGCCACGGTCGAAGCCCTCGGCGGTCGGGCACCACACCCACGACGCGTTCGTCGCGCCCTCCTCCTGGAAGATCCGCCGGGTGTACTTCCACGCCGCGACGTAGTCCTCGGGCGACCACATCGTCGCCCGCAGGTTGGGCCGGTCCATCTCCCAGCGGAACCGCATCATCACCGGCCGCTTCGCCCGGGCGACCCGCTTGGCCTGTGCCCGGATCGTGTCGTCGTGCCGGCCGTCCAACATGGAGCGTGTGTCGCCCGAGGCCCAGCTGACCATCACGATGCTGCCGCGCTTCACGTACTCCTTGTCGGTCTCGGTCCAGAACTTCTCGTCGAACGTGCGGTAGGTGTTGATGACGTCGAACCGCCGGCCGAGCGACTTCTCCACGCCGGCGACCGCGTCGCGGCGCCCGGCCTGCCCCCACACCTCGGGCTTGACCCACGCGCCGACCCAGACCTTGTCGGCCGGGGCCTTGACGGGGCCGCTCTCGAAGGGTCCGGTCCGCGTCGCGACTCCGGACGGGCGCCGGCCGAAATCGGCCGAGGGCGCCGGCTCGGGGGTGGTGGCGGTGCAGGCGGCCAGCGCGGCCACGACCACGACGGACACCACGGCGGCAGGGATACGCGCGACCACGTTTCTCCTCTTTCGTCGTACGGGCCGTAAACCCGGGGCGGTCATCGGCGGCGACCCGGTCGAAGCGCCTTCAGTGCGTCCAACGCCAGCGGCCCGCGTAGGAGGCGGAGGCCGACCAGATAGGTGACGGCCGCGACACCCAGCGCGACAACCGTCGCGAATGGACCGTTACCGAGCACGAACCCGACCGCCCGCGGCGCGGCGCCGAAGCTGAGCAGGGTGACCGCGGCGGCCGACACCCAGCCCGCGCCGAACGGGTGCAGCCGCAGCCCGAGCCCGACCTGGGCCAGTGGCAGCATGTTGTTGGCGACCACGGCGGAGGCCAACCCGATCGCCGCACCGAGCGCGCCGAGCCGCGGGATCAGCGCGAGGTCGAGCGCGATCGTCAGGCCGAGGGCGACGAGCACGTTGCCGAGGTTCCAGGACGTCCGTCCGGCCATCGACAGCACGATGTCGACCATCCCGCAGCCGGTCGCGACCAGCATCGCGAGCGCCAGCACCGCGACGATCGAGGCGCCCTCCCGGAACGCGGGGCCGAAGATGCCCAGGTACGCGGGCGCGTAGGTCAGCACCAGCAGGTACAGCGGCCAGGTCAGCAGCATCAGCCAGCCCGTCGCGGTCTGGTAGAGGGTGTTCGCGGCCGTGCGGTCCTTGACCGCGAGCGCCTCCGCCAGCCGTGGCTGCACCGCCTGGGTGATGCCCTGGTTGGCGAACTGCCCGAGCACCACGAACCGGCCGGCGACCGCGTAGAGGCCGGCCGCGCCGAGCCCGGCGAGCGCGGCGACCAGCAGCACGTCGACCCGCTGCAGGGCGAGCTGGGCGACCGAGGCGACCGAGCGCGGGCCGGTGAACCGCCAGAACGCCTTGCGCATGCTGGCCCGGTGCGACCGCTTCACCCGCGTCGGCACGATGTCGGCCATGGTCTGCGTGTGCGCCCGGTGCAGCGCGTACGCGGCCAGCAGCGCGGTCGGTAGGTACGGCAGTGCCCAGGCGAGCGCGAACAGGCTCGGGCCGGCGGCGCCGCTGAGCGCGACCGCCGTGACCCCGACCGTCTGCAGCCCGGGCCGGACCAGCTTGTCGAGCAGCACGGTCGGCCGGATCAGCCGGTAGCCGCGCGTGGCCGCGAGCAGGGTGTCGGAGAGCACCGCGAGCGGCACGAACGCGGACAGCAGGTGCAGCTGCATCACCAGCTCGGCGTGCACGGCCGGCGGCGCCTCGCCCGCGGTCAGCCGGGCCAGTTCCGGCGCGGCCACGAACAGCACCACTCCGACCACGAGCGCGGCGCAGACCACCGGCGTCAACGCGCTGCGCAGGCAGGCGCCGAGCAGGAAGCCGTGGCCGCGGGCGCGCAGCCGGGCCGGCCAGTAGACCAGCCCGGTCTGTGTACCCAGCTTCGCCAGGGTCGACGTGAGCACGAACGCCGCCGTCGCGGCGAAGAACGCGCCCGCGTGCTCCGGACCGAGCCGGTGCGCGACCAGCCAGGTGACCGCGAGCCCGGCGAGCCCGGCCACGCCCGCGCCCAGGATCCCCGCGACCCCGCCCCGCGCGACGCCGCCGATCGCCCTTCGCGACGCGGCGGAGGTGGTGGCAGCGGCCGCGTCGGTCGCCAGGTCGACGGTGGCGTCGGCGACCTCGTCCGTCTGGGACGCGGGCGGCGCGGTCATCGGCGCCAGACCGGCCGGTGGCCCAGCCATTCGGTCAGGCGCTCGTCGTGCGCCGCGAAGTGCGCGGTCAGGTCCCGCCGGGTGCGCGCGTCCATCGCCGCCCCGCGCGGCCGGGCGTTGTGCCGCTCGAACGGCGGGTAGCCCAGGTTCGGCAGCCCGAGGAAACCGAGCACCTCGTCGTAGACCTCCTCGGGCGTGCTGAAGAACCGCTCGCTCTCCACCACGAGGATCCGGTGCCGGCCGACCCTGGTCGCCATCGCGGCCAGGTACGTCGCGTACTCGCCGCGGGCCCGGTAAGCGTGGTGCTGGTGGGCGAAGCTGTAGTACCTCGGGTCGTCCGCCAGCCGTTCCGCCTGCCCGTGCAGCCGGCCCGGCTCGAGCGCCAGCGCCCGGGCGAACGACGGCTCCGCCTCGAAGCCGCGGGCCAGCTCGTGCGCATGCTGCGAGTAGGCGCGCTCCACCGGGTCGCGGACCAGCGTGACGAGCTTGACGCCGGGCAGGTCGCGGGCGATCCGGGCGGCCGCGTGCGGGTGGTACATGTAGTACGGGCTCGACTCGAAGGTCTGCGCCGGCACGCCGTAGCGGTCCTCGACCTTCGCCGCCGTGCGCTGCAACGGGAAATGCCCGCGATACCACGCCATGCCGTGCTGGTAGGACGTGTCGAAGTAGTGCACGCCCTTGTGCAGCACGGCCTTGAGCACGACGGGGTGCGCGGCCAGGGCGCGGTAGAGCGAGGTCGTGCCGCACCGCTGGCCGCCGCAGATGAGGAACGACGGCAGCATCCGGGCCGGCGCGGTCATCCGGCCGTACGACCGCGATCCGAAGTGGACGACCCGCTTCACCGGGGTCGGGACATGTGACGACTTCACCGGAACGCCTCCACGCGGCGGACGAGTACGGGCAGCAGCCAGGTGCCCAGCACGCCGAGGCGGGCACCGGCCTCGGCCTGCCGGTCGGCGAGATAGCGGGCGGCCAGGTCGATGAGGTAGAGCAGGGCGGTCAGCTCCGCGGCGGCGGCCGGCACCTCGAACGGCGCGAGCAGCACCGGTGCCCGGGTGACCGTGCGCTCGACCGCCGCGGCCGCGTCCGGGTCGGTCTGGATCCGGCGCTGCAGCTCGTAGTGCAGCGCGTCGAAGCCCAGCGGCACACCGAGGGTGAACCGCTCCCAGTCCCAGACCAGCAACGAGCCGGCCAGCGGGGCCATGTTCCAGGGCGACCAGTCACCGTGCCAGGCGCCGTACCGCAGGTCGGTGTCGCCGGCCCGGGCGGCCAGGTCGCGCGCCGCCGCGGCCAGTGCGGCGCCGTCGGGCCGGTCGGCCACGGCGGCCAGCCGCTCGCGCAGCTCCGACCAGTACGGGCTGGTCGACAGCCATCCCTTCGAGGTGCCGCAGCACACCGCGACCCCGCGCATCGCGGCGGCGAGCCGGTCGGCGGCCAGCGGCGCCCGCGGCTGCCAGACCGGCAGCGCGCTCTGCACGAGCACCTGATGGCCGCGCCACTGTCCACTGTGTAGCACGCTGGGGATCGTGACGTCGCGCACCACGGCGTGCGTGAGCGCGTTGAGCGCCGCGGTCTCGGCCCGGACGAGCCGGCGGGTCAGCGGGCCCGTGCCCAGCTTGCCGAAGCCGACGGTGCGCCCGTCGCGGGAGATAAGCTGCAGCACGGGCTTGCGGTTGGCCCGAGCCGGTCCGATATGGACGCTCAGCGCGACGTCGGCGCCGAGCACCCGCCGCAGGTAGCCGTCGATCGTCTCGGCCGCCGGCCCGTACACCCGGACCCGGTCCCGGAGCAGGATCCCGCTCGCGCCGCTGCGCAGGGCCGTGACCACCGCGTCGCGCTTGAGCCTGGCGATCCGGCCCTGCGGCTCGGCGTAACGGCGCACCGCGGCGGCGGCGATCCGCCGGGACCGGGCGGGCACCAGCAGCCGGGGCCGGCGCACGTCGGGCACGACGAGGTAGTCCGCGACCGGGGTGCCGGCGACGCGGCCGTCGGTGTCGTCGCCGGGTGCGCCGTCGGTGAAGCAGGGCGGTGGGTAGAGCAGGTCGAGCACCTCACGCAGGTACGCCGCGCGCAGCTTGGCGTCCTGCGCGCGCAGGTGTGCCGGCGCCGTGGCAACAGGGCTCAAGGGGTCACTCCGCTGTGTCGTCGGGGCTGCAGGTCGTTGCGCCAGAGCAGCGCGTACGCCAGGAACATGAACGCCAGCGGGGTGACCAGCGTGTTGTACCAGAACATCGCGGCGAACGAGCCGACCAGCGCGCAGCTGCCGGCGATGCCGACCGCGCTGCGGTCGCGCCGGAACCGCCAGATCCCGTAGCCGAAGAACCCCAGGTAGCCGATGGTGCCGATCAGCCCATGCGCGAAGATCAGCTGCCAGAGCTGGCCGTTGCCGCCGATCGTGAAGTTGCCGCACCGCTCGCAGTCGTGGCTCTCGCCGACCGTGATCGAGTTGCGCCCGCCGATCGTGGTCCGGGTCGAGCCGAAGCCGATCAGCGGCGACTCGATCGTCCCGGCCACGGCGCGTTCGACGAGGTACGAGCGGACGCCGTTGGACTTGCCGTTGTCGAGCCGCGCGCTGACCACGTCGCCCAGCGGGGTGACGGCCAGCGCCGCGCCGACGGCGGCCAGAGCGGCGATCAGCACGCCGAT